>NZ_JBFNFF010000002.1:0-300000 GCF_040888325.1 Streptococcus jiangnanensis
ACCAAGGTGTCGCAGGTTCGAATCCTGTCTTCCCGATTCATGGCGGTGTAGCTCAGCTGGCTAGAGCGTCCGGTTCATACCCGGGAGGTCGGGGGTTCGATCCCCTTCGCCGCTATATTGATCTTGTTGGACCTTTAGCTCAGCTGGTTAGAGCTCTCGGCTCATAACCGAGTGGTCGTAGGTTCAAGTCCTACAAGGTCCATTGTAAATAATGGAGGATTACCCAAGTCCGGCTGAAGGGAACGGGCTTGAAAACCGTCAGGCGTGTAAAAGCGTGCGTGGGTTCGAATCCCACATCCTCCTTTTTATATTCACGCTGGATGGAGCAGATCGGTAGCTCGTCGGGCTCATAACCCGAAGGTAGTAGGTTCAAATCCTGCTCCCGCAATTTGGCTCGGTAGCTCAGTTGGTAGAGCAATGGATTGAAGCTCCATGTGTCGGCGGTTCGATTCCGTCTCGCGCCATATATTGTTTTATTAAGCGGGTGTAGTTTAGTGGTAAAACTACAGCCTTCCAAGCTGTTGTCGCGAGTTCGATTCTCGTCACCCGCTTTGAACGAAAGTTCATACCAAGTTTTTGAACTTGGGCGCGTAGCTCAGGTGGTTAGAGCGCACGCCTGATAAGCGTGAGGTCGGTGGTTCGAGTCCACTCGTGCCCATTAATAGGAGAATTACTCAAGAGGCTGAAGAGGACGGTTTGCTAAATCGTTAGGTCGGGTAACCGGCGCGGGGGTTCGAATCCCCCATTCTCCGTACGATAAGAGCTGCTAGGCTCTTTTTTTGTATGTAAATCTCCCTTCTAAATCGTTAAAAGGGGGATTTGTTTATTACCAATTTGTTAGTGATATTTCTCCGCTATTTAGCCAGATAGTATGTTTATCTTCAAGTTCGACTTGAAGTTGGCCGGATTCTGAGATTTCTTTTGCAAGACCTTTTTTCAATTTTCCATCTAGCTGGAAGGTAACTTCTTTTCCAAGAACGATTGATCTTTCTTTATAGATATAAAGTAGTTCATCTGAATCCGTATTGTAGAAACAATTCCATATTTCGCTGATGAGCTGATTACGACTAATTGGTGCAGGTGGCATAAATAGGCTGCCTGCTTTTTCTTTTAGGTCTTCTGGGAAGTCTGTTATAGAAAAATTTATACCTAGTCCGATAATGACGTCTGTAACCAAGCCTGTCTCAACTGATGTCATCGCTTCAGTGAGGATACCTGCTATTTTTTTATTCTTAAAGTAGATGTCATTTACCCATTTGATATCTACTTCTATCATAGTTAGATTTTTAATGGCTTTGTAGACCGCAGCAGCTACAAGGAGAGTATAGGATGGGAGTTTTTCATAGGGAAGATTGGGTTGAATATGCAGGGACGTATAGATTCCACCCTGAGATGGAGAATAGTAGGGGCGCTGAAAGCGGCCACGACCTGCTGTTTGACAGGTTGAAAGATAGAGTGTATTTCCTTTGTTTCCAACTTCAATCCCTTCTTTTGCATCTGTTTGGGTTGATTTTGTCTCAGGTTTGTAGCGAATGGTTAAGTTGGTGTTCTCTTGAATCAATTCAGGCAATATCAAATCGCCTTGAATAAGTTTGTAGCCTCTATTTTTGATACTGTCAATTTCTAGGCCTTCATGTTGAAGACGTTGGATCGCTTTCCATATAGATGTACGGCTTAAATTCAGTTCTTCTCCGATTTTTTCTCCGCTAACATAATCGTTTTCTCTAGCTAATATTTGGTAGACTAGTTGGTGTGATTTCATTGATTTTCCTTTATACAGATTTGTTCTATAGTGATTTTTATAGCTTTCTTTTATTCTACCACAGCTTTCTTTAATTTAGGGAAATGAATAGTTGTAGGGGAGCAATAATTGCTTTGTAAAATTTCTCTCCTTAAAAATTTTTCTAAATATTCACTGATATTTTCTTTTTGGTAGCGTGTTCATTGTTCCCAAATGACGGAAAAAATGGTAGAATATAAAGATAGTTTAGCATTTATCTTCTGGAGAAATCCAGAACAGAAAGGATCCGTTTTGAAATCAATTGGATTACTGGATAAGATAAGAGGGCTTTCGAAAAAAGATTTCTTTTTGTATTTGATGATCATAAGTATCTTTTTACCTTTTTATTTGTTCTTAGCGCTTTTTGCTTTATATTTGATAGGTTTACTTGTTACTGGGGAGATGAAGGGAATTATCAAAGGATTGGCCAAACATCCTGTACTTCTCTTTTTTATTGCCTACAGTAGTATCATCTCTATCGTCGCCAAGAACTGGCTTGGATTGGTTGCATCTTTACTGATGTTTCTCTTCCTCATTTTCTTTAGTTTTTACCAGAAACGTCTGACACATGCTTTCTTTCGAATGATACTGCAGACAATCTTGTTTGGTAGTGTGCTCTCTGCGGCTTTCGCTACCTTGGAGCATTTCCAAATTGTAAAGAAATTTAACTATGCCTTTCTTTCGCCTAATATGCAAGTATGGCACCAGAACCGTGCAGAGGTCACCTTCTTTAATCCTAACTACTATGGGATCATTTGTTGCTTCTGTATCATGATTGCCTTTTACCTCTTTACAACGACGAAGTTAAGATGGTTGAAAGTCTTTTGTGTGCTAGCAGGTTTTGTGAATCTATTTGGTTTGAATTTTACGCAAAACAGAACAGCCTTTCCTGCCATCATCGCTGGTGCCATCATTTATCTCTTTACAACCATTAAAAACTGGCGTGCCTTCTGGCTCAGTATTGGTGTTTTCGGGATTGGCCTTTGTTTCCTCTTCTCAAGCGATTTGGGTGTCCGTATGGGAACGCTAGATTCTTCAATGGAGGAGCGTGTTTCAATCTGGAATGCGGGTATGACTTTGTTCAAGCAAAATCCGATTTGGGGTGAGGGTCCACTGACCTATATGAATTCTTTCCCGAGAATCCATGCACCTTATCATGAACACGCGCATAGTCTTTATATCGATACTATTTTAAGTTATGGTTTGATTGGAACCATTCTCCTATCCATTTCATCGGTAATCCCGGTTCACATGATGATGGATATGAGTCAGGAGTCTGGCAAACGACCAATTATCGGTCTTTATCTCTCCTTCCTTACAGTAGTTGCTGTACATGGAATTTTTGACTTGGCTCTCTTTTGGATTCAGTCAGGATTCATCTTCTTGCTAGTTATGTGCAGTCTACCACTGGAACATCGAACACTGGTGTCTGAAATGACAGATTAAGTTACTCAAGAACGAAGATCTTCTACTTTAGGTAGGAGGTCTTTTTTGTTGGTGAAAATTATTTCTAAATCGAAATAGTTGACAGATGGAACGAGAGGTGTTACAATAAAAATAATTCGATATAGAAACAAATTGGAGGTGTTATGAAAGATAGTCATTTGGTAGCCCATCATATTCGTTTGTTGAATGGGCGGATTTTTCAAAAGTTACTGAGTCAGGATCCTGAGGCTCTTTATCGGAGTGAACAGGGCAAGATTTTAGCGGTTTTATGGAATAGTGAGACAGGTTGTGCTACGGCCACAGATATTGCGCTTGCGACTGGTCTCGCCAACAATACGCTAACAACCATGCTAAAGAAACTTGAGGAGCAAAACCTGGTCATTATTAGTCCATGTGGAATAGATAAGAGAAAGAAATATGTCAAGTTGACAGAGCAGGGTTGGTCCCAGAAAGAAGTGGGCCATCGCATCAGTCAAAAGTTGGATGCTATTTTTTATAAAGGCTTCTCAGAGGAAGAAATTCGCCAGTTTGAAAGTTATCAAGAACGCATTTTGGACAATCTGAAAGAGAAAGCAAATGAGGAATAAATCATGTCAAAACAAGTTGAAAATGCACAAAATCTATATATTCATGCCATTCAAGATGGGCGTGTTGCCGAGGCTCAAGCTCAGTCAGTAGGGGATACCTACATTCAACACTCGACAGGTGTGCCAGATGGGAAAGAAGGGTTTGCGGCTTTCTTTGCAAATTTCTTTGAGCGCCATCCCGAGCGTGAGATGAAGATTGTTCGCACTATTGAAGACGGCAATCTAGTCTTCGTCCATGTTCATCAATATCTCAATGGTGGGGAAGCTCAATGGGTGACGACAGATACTTTCCGTGCGGATGAGAATGGTCGTATCGTGGAGCATTGGGATGTTATTGACTACTATCGAACACCTGAAAATGACCAATTAGACCAGGTTTTTGGAGATTTTGAGATCAATGATCTGGATAAGACAGCAGAAAATAAAAAGTTGGTTCGCCGTTTCTTGACAGAAATTTTCCAAAATGGGGAACTGGAGCAGTGGAGTGATTATGTGGCGGACGATTTGATTCAGCATAATCATGAGATTGGACAAGGAAGTGATGCTTATAAAAACTATGTGGCTGAGCACGGGGTTACTTTCGACTTTGTTTTCCAGCTTTTGGGACAAGGAAATTATGTGGTTAGCTATGGCCAGACTCAGATTGACGGAGTTGCCTATGCCCAGTACGATATCTTCCGTTTGGAGAATGGCTTGATTGTGGAGCATTGGGATAATAAGGAAGTTATGCCTAAGGTAGAAGACTTGACCAACCGAGGGAAGTTTTAAAAGGAGATACTAAGATGAAAGCTGTGCTTGTCAAGGAAGCTGGGGGACCAGAAGTTCTGCAGGTTGTGGAAGTTCCAAAACCGACTGTTAAAGAAGGTTGGACCTTGGTCAAGGTGCAAGGATTTGGAATCAACCATAGCGAGATTTTTACTCGTCAAGGACTATCACCGTCCGTTCAATTCCCACGGATTTTAGGAATTGAATGTGTGGGACTTGTAGAGGAGACCAATCGTCCCGATTTGCAGGTCGGGCAGCAAGTCATCTCCATAATGGGAGAAATGGGGCGCGCTTTTGATGGTGGTTATGCTGAGTATGTTTTGCTACCAGATGAACAGGTTTATCCTGTGAGGACAGGGCTTGCTTTGGAAAGTTTAATCGCTCTGCCTGAAACCTACTATACAGCATTTGGCTCTTATTTCAATCTCAAGATTGAAGAGGGAAACCGAGTTCTGGTTCGAGCAGCGACGAGTGGTGTTGGGCTTGCTTTTGCAAAACTTCTCAAGGGGCAATTTCCAAATGTCTATCTAGCGGGAAGTAGCCGTAGTCTGAGCAAGGAAATGCAATTAAAAGAGGCAGGATTTGACCAGGTGATTTTGGACAAGGACGGTGTCTTGCAAACGGAAGAGCAGTTTGACAAGGTCTTGGATCTTGTCGGTCCGAGTGCTATTTTTGATACATTTGCTCGGACGGCAGATGGTGGTATCATCTGTTCTTTTGGCTTGCTGGGCGGTCAATGGACTATTCCAGACTTTGACCCGATCGAAATGCTTTATCGTAATCTCTACTTAACAACCTTTGCTTCTGGTAATGTGTCTCAAAGCAAGCTTCAAGCTTTGGTGGACTTTGTAGAGCGTTATCAGGTAGATGTACGACCTGAAAAAGTATTTTCTATTGAACAAATCCAGGATGCACATGCTTATCTGGAAAGTAGCCAATTTTTTGGCAAGGTTATCGTAAAAATTGAGGACAAAGAATGATTGAATATAAAAATGTAGCGCTACGCTACACAGAAAAAGATGTTTTGAGAGATGTCAATTTACGGATTGAGAATGGGGAATTTATGGTTTTAGTTGGACCTTCTGGGTCCGGTAAGACGACCATGATTAAGATCATTAACCGTCTTTTGGAACCCACTGATGGAAATATTTATATGGATAACAAGCGCATCAAAGACTATGATGAGCGTGAGCTTCGCCTTTCTACTGGTTATGTTTTACAGGCTATTGCTCTGTTCCCCAATCTAACGGTTGCGGAAAATATTGCCCTCATTCCTGAGATGAAGGGTTGGAGCAAGGAAGAGATTGCTCAGAAAACAGAAGAGCTCTTGGAAAAAGTTGGCTTGCCAGTAGCTGACTATGGTCATCGTCTTCCTAGTGAACTGTCTGGTGGGGAGCAACAACGGGTCGGTATTGTCCGTGCCATGATTGGTCAGCCTAAGATTCTCCTCATGGATGAACCTTTTTCAGCCTTGGATGCTATTTCGAGAAAACAGCTACAGGTTCTGACGAAAGAATTGCATAAGGAGTTTGGGATGACAACGATTTTTGTGACCCATGATACGGATGAAGCTTTGAAATTAGCGGACCGTATTGCTGTCTTGCAGGATGGAGAGATTCGTCAGGTGGCGAATCCTGAGATGATTTTAAAGGCTCCTGCAACAGACTTTGTAGCAGACTTGTTTGGAGGTAGTGTTCATGACTAATTTGATATCAACTTTTCAGGATCGTTTTGGTGATTGGGTAACAGCTCTATCTCAACATTTGCAGTTGTCACTTTTAACCTTGTTACTAGCTATTTTTATCGCGATTCCCTTGGCTGTTTATCTTCGTTATCATGAAAAGATGGCGGACTGGGTCTTGCAGATTGCAGGGATTTTCCAGACCATTCCGTCTCTGGCCTTGTTAGGACTCTTTATTCCCTTGATGGGAATTGGAACCTTGCCTGCTTTGACAGCACTAGTGATTTATGCGATTTTCCCGATTTTGCAAAATACCATCACGGGGTTAAAGGGAATTGATCCAAGTCTGCAAGAGGCTGGGATTGCCTTTGGGATGACCAGATGGGAGCGTCTCAAGAAATTTGAAATTCCACTTGCCATGCCTGTCATAATGTCTGGGATTCGGACGGCAGCGGTCTTGATTATCGGTACGGCGACCTTGGCAGCCTTGATTGGGGCTGGCGGACTGGGTTCCTTTATCCTTTTGGGAATTGACCGTAATAATACTAGTCTGATTTTGATTGGGGCCCTTTCTTCTGCAGTGCTTGCTATTGCCTTTAACTTCCTACTAAAAGTGATGGAAAAAGCAAAATTGCGGACGATTTTCTCTGGTTTTGCCTTGGTGACCATATTGCTCGGTCTGTCTTATAGTCCAGCCCTCTTGGCTCAAAAAGAGAAAGAAAACTTGGTGATTGCTGGGAAATTGGGGCCTGAACCAGAAATCTTGGCCAATATGTATAAGTTGCTGATTGAAGAAAATACCAGTATGACTGCGACTGTTAAGCCGAATTTTGGGAAAACAAGCTTCCTCTATGAAGCTCTGAAAAAAGGGGATATTGATATCTATCCTGAATTTACTGGTACGGTGACTGAAAGTTTGCTTCAGCCATCACCTAAAGTGGGTCATGAGCCAGATCAGGTTTATCAGGTGGCGCGTGATGGCATTGCCAAACAGGATCATCTAGCCTATCTCAAACCTATGTCTTATCAAAATACCTACGCTGTAGCTGTTCCGAAAAAAATTGCTCAAGAATATGGCTTGAAGACCATTTCGGACTTGAAAAAAGTGGAAGGACAGTTGAAGGCAGGCTTTACACTCGAATTTAATGACCGTGAAGATGGCAATAAGGGATTGCAATCAATGTATGGTCTCAATCTCAACGTAGCGACCATGGAGCCAGCCCTTCGCTATCAGGCAATTCAGTCAGGCGATATTCAAATCACAGATGCCTATTCGACAGATGCAGAGTTGGCGCGTTATGATTTGCAGGTCTTGGAAGATGACAAGCAACTCTTCCCGCCTTATCAAGGGGCACCACTTATGAAAGAAGCTCTTCTCAAGAAACATCCTGAGTTGGAGACAGTTCTCAATAAATTGGCTGGTAAAATCACGGAAAGCCAGATGAGCCAGCTCAACTACCAAGTCGGTGTTGAAGGCAAGTCAGCAGAACAAGTAGCCAAAGAATTTCTACAAGAACAAGGTTTGTTGAAGAAATAGCTTGAAAATGCTAAACTCAACTTGGTTATACGCCTATACAGAAGAATGCTCAGACAATGTCGTCTGGGCTTTTTTGGTATAAGAGTTACTAGATGTCATTTAAAATGGAAAATAATACTCAATGAAAATCAAAGAGCAAACTAGGAAGCTAGCCGCAGGTTGTACTTGAGTACGGTAAGGCGACGCTGACGTAGTTTGAATTTAATTTTCGAAGACTATAAGAGAAAATTTTCAGGAATTTCCAAGATTTTACTGTAAATACACTTGACTATTCAGATAATAGGTGTATAATGTGTTGTGAACTACTTAACAAATAAGGATTTCCAGCTCATGTCGACTAAGGATGGAATTCTTGTGTATAGACAGTTCAGTAGATATATAATAGAGCGTTGCGTCCGAAAGTCTATCCAGACACGGCTCTTTAAAAACAAAAGGAGAAAATATGACGACTTATTTGCAAACAAAACTCAAGAACATCAAAATTACTCTTGGTGAGATGTCTGGCGGTTACCGCCGTATGGTTGCTGCTATGGCTGATTTGGGATTTTCAGGAACCATGAAGGCTATCTGGAATGACCTCTTTGCCAATCGTAGTTTTGCTCAGTGGCTTTACCTGCTGGTTTTAGGAAGTTTTCCAATCTGGCTGGAGTTGATTTATGAACACCGCATTGTTGACTGGGTTGGGATGATTTGTAGTCTAACTGGTATTATCTGTGTCATCTTTGTATCGGAAGGTCGAGCAAGTAATTACCTTTTTGGCTTGATTAACTCTGTCATTTACCTTATCTTGGCTTTGCAGAAAGGCTTTTATGGTGAGGTGCTAACGACACTTTACTTTACGGCCATGCAGCCAATTGGACTTCTAGTTTGGATCTACCAGGCACAGTTCAAGAAAGAAAAGCAGGAGTTTGTCGCGCGTGAACTGGATGGCAAGGGTTGGACCAAGTATCTTTCCATTAGTGTTCTTTGGTGGTTGGTATTTGGGTTCATTTATCAGTCTATCGGAGCCAATCGTCCTTATCGTGATTCCATCACCGATGCGACCAATGGGGTTGGGCAAATCCTCATGACAGCTGTTTACCGTGAACAATGGATATTCTGGGCAGCTACCAATGTCTTTTCAATCTATCTCTGGTGGGGAGAAAGCCTGCAAATCCAAGGGAAATACCTGATTTACTTGATCAATAGTCTAGTTGGGTGGTATCAGTGGAGCAAGGCCGCAAAGAGTGTTTAAAAAGTAAAAAAGGATCAGATGATCCTTTTTTTGTGTTAGAGCAAAATGAGTAACACTGTAATAACGATAGCGCTCGTTATACGAATGATGTGGTGCGATATATGTTGACTTTCTGTCTGTTGGCCGTTCCAGTAGGCTCCATAGCAGACAATACTCGCACCCACAATCCATAGAAGAATGGTTGCAACTGGAACGAAGTAAAAGATGGCTAGAGCCAGAGAAGTGAGGCAACTGCCGACCAAGATGCACTTATTTCCTAGACTGTAGTTCTTTTGTTTCATAGCTGAAAAAGCAGCAGCAAGGTGAAGCAATGAGAAGGCGAGAGCTAGTACAATTGTTAGTATTCCTAGAATCATCGAAGTTAACATAGTTGGTTCCTTTCTGATTTACAGGCTTAGTTATCAAGTGGAGTTGTAGAGTTTATCTCAATTACATCAAGGTAAAATCTCACCACTTGGTCTTCGGTATAGGATTTTCCTTTTTTTAGCCACCAAGTTAGGGTCTCAATAAAGTTCGTCACAACAAAATGCTGGAGGTAGGAGTCCGGAATGTTTGGATAGGCCTCTTGCAAGTCATCCGCCACCATGGGATAAACGTGGTGTTCGAGTTCCTTGTGTAGTTGGCGGAGGAAGTAGTCGTTTTTGGAAAAAAGGAGACTGGTGACATGGTCCTGGTTTTTCTGAAAATGTAAAAAGATATGTGCGAGGTAGTCCTCGGTAGTCAAGTGTTCTTCCCTTTCAAAGAGATGGTGAAAGAGGTAGCGACAGAGCTCATCTAAAAGGAGTTCCTTACTTTCGTAATGACAGTAAAAAGTAGAACGTCCAATATCTGCTAGGTCAATGATATCCTGAACAGTAGTGGCATCATAGCCTTTGTCGTTCAAAAGTTGTAAAAAAGCTTGATAGATGGCTTTTTTCGTCTTACTGACTCGACGGTCTCTTTTTTGCATATAGACACTTGAGACAAACTGTTCAGAACTGAACAGGACTGACAGTTTGCTTCTATCCTTTCTTTGGATTTTATTAGATAATACAAATGAAAGAAGTATGTATATACCCATTATACCAAAGGAGGGAGAGAAATGAGTTCTAAAACATCTATCTGGTTAGCTTTTTTCTTAAATTTAAGCTATGCGATTGTTGAGTTTATCGCAGGAGGAATCTTTGGTTCGAGTGCAGTTCTTGCTGATTCTGTTCATGACCTGGGGGATGCTATAGCCATTGGTATATCAGCCCTTCTAGAAACAATTTCAAACCGTGAAGAAGATAGACAGTACACCTTGGGTTACAAACGTTTTAGCCTTTTAGGGGCCATGCTAACGGCTGTGATTCTTATGATAGGGTCTGTCCTAGTGATCTTGGAAAATGTCACAAAGATCGTTCACCCGCAACCCGTTAATGAAAATGGTATCCTCTGGCTGGGAATCATTGCAGTAGTTATCAATGTACTAGCAAGTCTGGTAGTTCGTAAAGGAAAGACAAAGAATGAGTCAATTCTTAGCTTGCATTTTTTGGAAGATACTCTTGGTTGGTTGGCTGTCATTCTAATGGCGATTATTCTTCGATTTACGGACTGGTATATCCTCGATCCGCTTTTATCGCTTATTATTTCCATCTTTATTCTGTCGAAAGCCATTCCTCGCTTTTGGAGCGCACTAAAAATTTTCCTAGATGCTGTGCCAGAAGGGGTCGAGACCAGTGATTTGGAGAAGGATTTAGAGGCTCTACCCAATGTCAAAAGTGTCAATCAACTTAGCATTTGGTCCATGGACGGTCTAGAGAACAATGCTGTTGTCCATATTTGTATTAAGGACTGGGAACAGATGATGGAGACCAAAGAAGTGGTGCGTCAATTTTTAGAAGAAAGAGGCGTGCAGAATATCACTATTGAAGTAGATAGCAGTCAAAGCAATCATGTGCAACATAGACGGAGGGAGAGAGAGTTAGAGCAGAAACATGGGCATCATCATTAGAAAAACGACCTCGCTAGAGGTCGTTTTGTTATCCTATTCACTCCTCGTACTTTCCCTCAATGTCAGTCTGGTGCCCAGCATGGTTAGGCTAGGGATTTTGCGACCGTGGAGAACTTCCTTATTAAGAATATCCATACCGGCTCGGCCCATTTCTTCGGTATAGACAGTGATACTGGAGAGGGGAGGATAGACCTGCTTGGTCAGGCTAGTGTCGTTAAAAGAAATGAGACTGACACGGTCTGGTAGGCTGATTCCAGCTTCTTGAAGGGCACGGAGGGCACCGATGGCTAAACTATCGCTGGCTGCGAAAAATGCTGGAGGGAGCTGATCCCCCAACTTGTGAATAGCCTCCTTCATCAAGTCATAGCCTGACTGGGCAGTAAAGCTACCTTGAAAGACCAGTTTGTCATTGTAGATACCTTTTGATAGAGAATAGTTTTTAAAATGTTCGAGACGTTTATCCTGAATGATTTCTTCTTGGTCGGTTGTTTCTTCAAGTCCGGTGAGAATCCCGATACGATCCAGCCCTTGGTTGAGGAAGTGATCGACAACTTGTTTTACAGCAGTGTAAAAGTCAGTAATAATACAGGTATGACCTAGTGAGAGGGTATCGCTGTCTATAAAGACTAAAGGTTTTTGGTATTCTTCAAAGGCAGCAATCTGAGCTCGGCTGAACTTTCCGATGCAGAGAATGCCAATCACTTCCTCGCTCAGTGTAAAAGGATGGTCATTAAAATAGCGCAAGATGTCATAGTCCAACTCTTGGGCTCTTTTTTCAATACCTAGACGAATCTGATAATAGTAGAGGTCGTCCAACTCCCCTTGTTCGCTGACCCATTGGATAATGGCAATCTTTTGCTTGGGCTTGTGGGATTCGCCTGTCTTGAGATGCTTGGTGTAGCCCAGCTCTTCAGCGACAGTTAAAATACGGTGTCTGGTTTCTTCTGTAACAGATAGACTCTGGTCGCGATTGAGGACACGAGATACGGTCGCGATAGAGACAGAGGCTAGCTGTGCGATATCTTTTAAGGTAGCCATAAATCCTCCTCCTTTTAGGTTAGTATATCATATTTTTCTGCTTTTTACTGATAGTTTAGTAAAAGTTTAGTAAAAAGGATTGACCTTGGTAAATTCCTTGGATACAATAGAAGAAAACGATTACACGTTAAGGTGACTTAACGGACAGTCAAAGGAGAATTTATATGACACAAGATCTTACTGCTCAAGCCCTTCGCAAAGACTTTCTTGCCGTTTTTGGTCAAGAAGCAGACCAAACCTTCTTTTCACCTGGCCGCATCAATTTAATTGGTGAACACACGGACTACAATGGCGGTCACGTTTTTCCTGCTGCGATTTCCTTGGGAACTTATGGGGCGGCTCGAAAACGTGACGACCAAGTTTTGCGTTTCTACTCAGCCAACTTTGAGGACAAGGGTATCATCGAAGTGCCTCTTGCTGACCTCAAATTTGAAAAAGAGCACAGCTGGACCAACTATCCAAAAGGGGTTCTTCATTTCTTGCAAGAAGCTGGACACGTGATTGACAAAGGGTTTGATTTTTATGTTTATGGGAATATCCCAAATGGAGCTGGCTTGTCATCATCAGCATCTTTGGAACTCTTGACTGGTGTTGTGGCAGAGCATCTCTTTGATTTAAAACTAGATCGTTTGGATTTGGTTAAAATCGGAAAACAAACAGAAAACAACTTTATCGGAGTAAACTCTGGTATCATGGACCAGTTTGCCATCGGTATGGGTGCTGACCAACGTGCCATTTACCTAGATACCAATACGTTAGAATACGACTTGGTGCCGCTTGATTTGAAGGACAATGTCGTTGTTATCATGAACACCAACAAACGTCGTGAATTGGCAGATTCTAAATACAATGAACGCCGTGCTGAGTGTGAAAAAGCTGTGGAAGAATTGCAAGTTGCCTTGGATATTCAGACCTTGGGTGAATTGGATGAGTGGGCCTTTGACCAATACAGCTATCTGATTAAAGATGAAAATCGCTTAAAACGTGCTCGCCATGCTGTGCTTGAAAACCAACGTACTCTTAAAGCTCAAGCAGCACTTCAAGCAGGTGATTTGGAAACATTTGGTCGCTTGATGAATGCGTCACACGTTTCTCTAGAACATGACTATGAAGTGACTGGCTTGGAATTGGATACCCTTGTTCACACAGCTTGGGCCCAAGAAGGTGTTCTTGGTGCTCGTATGACAGGGGCAGGATTTGGCGGATGTGCCATTGCCTTGGTTCAAAAAGACGCTGTTGAGGCCTTTAAGGAAGCTGTAGGCAAGCACTACGAGGAAGTCGTTGGATATGCTCCAAGCTTCTATATCGCTGAAGTTGCAGGTGGCACTCGCGTTTTAGACTAGGAGAGAAGTAAATGGACGCTGTAATATTTGATTTAGATGGCTTATTAGCTGATACTGAGATCATTTCTCTAAAAGTTTATCAAGAATTGCTTAAAGATTTTGGAATTCCTTTCACAGAAGAAACATATTCTAGAGAATACAGTGGACATAGGGAAGAGGAGAATGTTCAACGATTTTTAGATACCTATGATTTACCTTGGAACTTTGACCAAACCTTGGAAAAAGTTTATGAACTGGAAGCTCGAATATTAGCCAAAGGTGTAAATTTAAAAAAAGGTGCTAAAAATTTGCTTGCTTTTTTGCAAAGAGAAGGTATTCCAATCGCTTTAGCAACTTCAAGTGTTGAATCTAGAGCTAGAATGATTTTGGATAGCAATGGTATACTGTCCTTATTTGACCATCTAGTTTTTGCAAAAGATGTAAAGAGAAGCAAACCTTACCCTGATATATTTTTAAAGGCCTGTAGTGATTTGAATGTTTTACCAGAGAATTGCTTAGTATTAGAGGATAGTGAAGCAGGGATTGAAGCAGCGTATAGAGCTGGGATACCAGTTATTTGTATTCCAGACTTGAAAATGCCAGCACAGTCTTTCTTAAATAAAACAGAACAAGTTTTTCAGGATTTAGATGCTGTCAGAGACTATTTAGAAAGTAAGAAGGAGAATCAATGAGTCAAGGAGTTCTAGATGCATTTATCACGGAAGTTATTGCTGAAAGTGCTTTTGAGGAAATGGATCGAATCTACCTAACCAATCGTGTCTTGGCACGAGTGGGAGATGGTGTTTTGGAGGTTGAGACGGATCTGGATAAATTGATTGACCTCAAGGACCAGTTGGTTGAGGAGGCGGTTCGATTAGAGACGATTGAGGATAGTCAGACTGCGCGTGAAATCCTCGGTGCTGAATTGATGGACTTGGTGACACCTTGTCCAAGTCAGGTCAATCGTGACTTTTGGAAAACCTATGCCCAATCTCCCGAGCAGGCAATTGCGGACTTCTACCAACTTAGCCAGAAAAATGACTACATCAAGCTCAAGGCCATTGCTAAGAATATTGCTTATCGTGTACCATCTGACTACGGAGAACTTGAGATTACCATCAATCTGTCTAAACCTGAAAAGGATCCAAAAGAGATTGCGGCAGCTAAGTTGGTTCAAGCTAGCAATTACCCACAGTGTCAACTCTGTCTAGAGAACGAAGGCTACCATGGTCGGGTTAACCACCCAGCTCGCAGCAATCACCGCATTATCCGTTTCGAAATGGCGGGCCAGGAGTGGGGCTTCCAGTATTCGCCCTATGCTTATTTTAATGAGCACTGTATTTTCTTAGATGGTCAGCATCGTCCCATGGCTATTAGTCGTCAGAGTTTTGAGCGTCTGCTGGCTATCGTAGAGCAGTTTCCGGGCTATTTTGCGGGCTCTAATGCCGACCTGCCAATCGTGGGAGGCTCTATTCTGACTCATGATCACTATCAGGGAGGCCGACATGTTTTCCCTATGGAATTAGCTCCTTTACAAAAGACTTTCTGTTTTGCTGGTTTTGAGCAGGTCAAGGCTGGGATTGTCAAGTGGCCTATGTCAGTGCTACGTTTGACCTCGGATTCAAAAGAGTATTTGATCAACTTGGCTGACAAGATTTTGCAAGAATGGCGCCAGTATTCAGATCCTGCAGTGCAGATTTTAGCAGGGACAGACGGGACACCGCATCACACCATTACACCCATTGCCCGTAAACGAGATGGTCAGTTTGAATTGGACTTGGTCTTGCGGGATAATCAGACATCGCCAGAGCATCCTGATGGTATCTATCATCCCCACAAGGATGTTCAACATATCAAGAAGGAAAATATCGGCTTGATTGAGGTCATGGGCTTGGCTATCTTACCACCTCGTCTGAAAGCGGAAGTGGAGCAGGTTGCTAGCTACCTCGTGGGAGATGATGATATAGTTGCCGACTATCATCAGGAATGGGCAGACCAGCTCAAAGCCCAACATCCGGATCTAGCAGATAAAGAAAAAGCCCTTGAAATCGTCAAGGACTCTGTGGGCACTATTTTTGCGCGTGTTTTGGAGGACGCAGGGGTTTACAAGCAGACTGAGCAGGGACAGGTAGCCTTTATGCGCTTTGTAGAACAGGTCGGAATTTTGCCAGACTAGGAGCTTTCTCCTTGCGCAGTCCTATAAAAAGTAGTATCATAGTGTCGTTTGAACTATCAGGAGGAAACGATGAAAGATTTTCATTTTGACGCTATATCTGCCTTTGAAAATTACGAAATTGAACAAATGAGAGATGGTCAGGTTGTAGTGACGACCAAAGTGGTGGACTCGTCACTCAACTACTATGGCAATGCCCATGGTGGCTATCTCTTCACCCTTTGTGACCAGATTAGTGGTTTGGTGGTTATCTCGCTAGGGCTTGATGGAGTGACGCTCCAGTCCTCTATCAACTACCTTAAGGCAGGAAAACTCGACGATGTGCTGACCATTAAAGGAGAATGTGTCCATCAAGGTCGCACAACCTGTGTCGTGGATGTCGATATCACCAATCAAGAAGGCAGAAATGTCTGCAAGGCAACCTTTACCATGTTTGTGACAGGCCAGCGGTCAGAAGACAGACAGGTGAGGATATAAATAAACAAAAAAGAGGCTCACACCTCTTTTTCTTATTTCTTTTTCCGGTTTAATACTGCATTGAGGACAATGGCCAGTAGGCTGGCTACGACGATTCCGTTTGAGAAGAACATTTGGAAGGCTGTCGGCATGCTGACAAAGAGATTACTATTGTTGAGTCCGACACCTGCAGCGATGGAGACAGCTGCAATAAGGAAGTTGTGTTCATTGTTAGCAAAATCAACGCGAGCGAGGATTTGCATCCCTTGAAGGGAAACAAAACCAAACATCACCAGCATGGCCCCTCCAAGAACAGGGCTCGGAATGATTTGGGCGAGGGCGCCAAACTTAGGAAGGAGTCCAAGGAGGACTAGGAAACCAGCTGCGTAGTAGATTGGTAGACGGGTTTTGATACCTGATAATTTAACCAAACCAACGTTTTGTGAAAATCCTGTGTAAGGGAAGGTGTTAAAAATTCCTCCGAGAAGTACGGCCAGACCTTCTGCACGATAACCGTTGCGCAGGCGCGTGCTGTCGATTGGGTCATTGGTGATATCAGACAAGGCTAGGTAAACACCAGTGGACTCAACCATAGAAACCGTTGCGATGATACACATCATGACAATAGATGAGATTTCAAAGGTTGGCATTCCAAAGTAGAGTGGAGTTGGGACATGAACAAGCGGTGCTGCAGCCACAGGAGAGAAGTCAACCAAGCCCATAGTGGCAGCAATGGCAGTTCCGACAACCAGTCCAATCAAAATGGAGATAGACTTGATAAATCCTTTGGTAAAGATGTTGATCAAGAGGATAATCAGAACAGTGATAGCAGCAAGCAAGAGACTTTGACCAGTTGGTTCTGGGACGTTATTTCCCATATTTCCAATAGCGACAGGAATCAGGGTCAATCCAATCGTGGTAATGACAGAGCCTGTTACGATAGAAGGGAAAAGATTAGCTACTTTTGAAAAAATTCCTGAAATCAGAACTACATAAATCCCTGAAACGATAAGGGCACCAAACATAGCACCGCTACCGTGACTTTGCCCAATCATAATCAAGGGAGCGACGGATTGGAAGGCAACTCCGAGAACGACTGGTAGTCCAATCCCAAAGTATTTGTTGAGTTGGAGTTGGAGGAAGGTGGCCACCCCACACATGAAGATATCTGTGGAGATCAGGTAGGTCAACTGCTCAGCTGAATAGCCAAGAGCTGTCGCAATCATGATAGGAACCAGGATAGAACCTGAGTACATGGCTAGTAAGTGTTGCAAGCCAAGAACGGCTGCTTGTGAATGTTTTTCTTGTTGTTGCATTAGAGATCTGCCTCCTTAAATACGACCTGACCATTTTCGAAACGATCCAAGCGAGCCAGTGATAGGACTGGATACCCTGCTTTTTCAAGCAAATCACGACCATCTTGGAAAGATTTTTCAATCACGATACCTATCGCTTCAACTTTTGCTCCGGCTTGTTCGATGATTTGGATCAAGCCTTTGGCAGCTTGTCCATTAGCAAGGAAATCGTCAATAATCACGACCTTGTCCTCTGGTGAGAGGAATTTTCCAGCGATGGAAACGGTGCTGGTCACCTGCTTGGTAAAGGAGTAGACTTGGGCGGTTAATATGCCTTCGTTCATGGTGATGTTTTTAGCTTTCTTGGCGAAAATCATGGGAACATTCAAAGCTTCAGCTGTAAAAACAGCTGGGGGAATGCCTGAAGCTTCAATGGTCACGACCTTGGTAATGCCAGCAGAAGCGAATTTTTCCGCGAATACCTTACCAATCTCTCGCATCAAGCTAAAGTCAACTTGGTGAGTTAAAAAGGAATCCACCTTGAGGATGTTGTCCCCCAAGATATGACCATCCTTGAGGATGCGCTCTTCTAATAATTTCATAAGACCTCCTAAAGTCTAAAAGCCAGTTTACTTGTTGGTTAAATATTTCTATAGTGAACCAGTTTGCTAGTACTATATATTTGATAAAACTAGTACGAGCGAAGCGAGTTTTATCAAATATTTCCCGCCGTAGTGGTATCATAGACAATAATCTTGTTATTGTCTATGACGGGATTTTTGAGACTTTTGGCTCAAAAATTAGGGATGAAATTCCGAAGGAAGTTGCTCCCGTCCGCACTAATTAAGGGAAATATTAAAAATATTTAGTTTACACTTAAAGGCGTGCTTTAACAAAAATATTCAAAAAGGACCTACTTAATCCCCTAAGTAAGTCCCCAAAATAGGTATGGCCAAAACCATACCTTCAGCTGACATACTCATTGTTAGGTGTTCCGGCACCTTGTAGAAACGTCGTGCCAATTCACGACATAAACAAGTAAAATGATATTCAATTTTAAATAGGCTGTTGCCAATGTTTTTATTTTACACCAATTAGCTTTATAAATCAAATATTTTGTTAGCAAATAGACCATAAAAGCGAACGAATAAAAGGCTGCAATGCTAGATAGTATTGTAGCCTTCGATTATTCTATTCACTAAATCTTAAGAAATAGCCATCTGGATCCAAGACTGCAAATTCGTGAGGATAGATGTAGTGATCCCCAACACGAAATGTTCTCTTAGTCAAAGGACGATAAATAGGATAGTTGGCTTCCAGCAGTTTTTGGTGGAGCTGAGGGACATCTTCAATGCCAAAGGAAATATTGACACCGCGCCCGAAAGGATAGGTTAGTTGGGCTAATTCTTCTGTGCTGCCTTCTTCTAGCATAAGTTGGCAGTCTTCAAGCGAGAGGAAGAGAAATTTATCCTCTGGACGCTCGTATTCGACAGAAAATCCCAGCAAGTCGCAGTAGAAGTGGCATGACTTTTCGAGGTCAGATACTACAAATTCAGGAATGACAGCTTGATAGTCCATTAGTTTTCTCCTTAGAGCTCAATCTCCATGACAATGGGCGTATGGTCTTGACGCGCACCCGAGTCAATCATGTCAGACTTGGTCACCTTGTCAGCCACGCGGTTGCTAGTGAGCCAGTAGTCGATTCTCCAGCCTGTATTGTTGATTTTAGAAGTCTTACTGCGTTGCGCCCACCAAGTGTAACGTTCTGGCACATCACCGTGAAGATGGCGGAAGGTGTCGGTAAATCCAGTTGCCAAGAGGTTGGTAAATCCAGCACGCTCCTCGTCTGTAAAACCAGGTGAACGGCGGTTGCTGGCAGGGTTTGCAAGGTCGATTTCCTTGTGGGCTACGTTGTAGTCACCCGTCGCAAGGACCGGTTTTTCTTTGTCTAACTCAGCTAGATACTCAGCATATTTCACATCCCAGACTTGACGGTCATCCAAGCGTTTGAGTCCATCGCCAGCATTAGGTGTATAGACCTGAGTGACGAAGAAGTCGTCAAATTCCAGCGTAATAATGCGGCCTTCCAAATCCATGGTAGAAGGAGCCCCGATTTCTGGGAAGCTAATCGTTGGTGTGAGTTCTTTCTTATAGAGGAACATAGTTCCAGCGTAGCCTTTGCGAGCAGGTTCTTGAGAGGAACGCCAAGTGTTTTCATAACCTGGGAAGAGTTCTTCAAGTACTTCTAGGTGTTTTTTTGTAGGCCCTTTTGCAGAAAGCTTGGTTTCCTGGATAGCAATAATATCGGCATTTTCAGCTACCAAAGTTTGGAGAACTTCCTGTGACAGTTTGGCACGAGCTGAGTCGCTCGTTAGGGCTGCATTGAGGGAATCAATATTCCATGAGATGAGTTTCATAAAGTTACCTTTTTCATTCAGATTATAGATTTTATTATACCAAAAAAAGGTCCATTTCCCCAACGTATGGCTTGAAAAATCACTCTCTTTCGTTTATAATTAAGAATGATTTTATGAAAGGGAGTGAAAATAAATGAAATTTTACTCATATGACTATGTACTTAGCCAAATCAGTCAGCAAAATGGCATCATGATTGGCTTTGGAATTGTTCTCCTAGCTATCACAGGATTTTTTGCTTTTAAAGCCTATCGAGATAAAAAGGGGACCAAATTTCGTGAGTTGGTCATGATTTCAGCTTTGACCTTATTAGCTCTCTTTTTGGTCAGCATCACAACTTATCAAAACAATCAAGTATCTAATAATAAATTTCAAGCTTCACTTCATTTCATCGAGCTTGTTTCCAAAGAATTGGGAGTAGACAAGTCAGAGGTCTATGTCAATACTTCTGCGGACACGGATGGCGCACTTATCAAGGTGGGAGATCGCTATTATCGTGCCTTGAACGGAAGTGAGCCATACAAGTACCTGCTAGAGAAAGTCGAATTGTATAAAACAGATGCAATTGAACTGGTGGAGGTGAACAAATGACACTCAATTATATCGAAATTTTAATCAAACTAGCCTTGGGTCTCTTTTCTCTGGTTTTTGTAATCAATGTGACAGGAAAGGGTAACCTAGCGCCTAACTCAGCGATAGACCAAATTCAGAACTATGTACTCGGGGGTATCATCGGTGGGGTGATTTACAATAGTGCCATCAGTATCCTTCAGTATGCAGTTATCCTGATTATGTGGACCATTCTGGTCTTGACTCTCAAATGGCTGAACAATAATGTTTACTTTGTGAAACGTTTGATTGATGGGAAGCCAACTCTGCTCATCAAAAATGGGAAGATTGATCCAGAAGCCTGCCGTTCGGTTGGTTTATCAGCAGCGGACGTAGCACTTAAGCTCCGTAGCCAAGGCATTTTCCAAATGAAACAGGTCAAACGAGCTGTGCAGGAGCAAAATGGCCAACTCATCGTGGTCCAAATGGGAGATGAAAATCCTAAGTATCCAGTTGTGACTGACGGTGTGATTCAAGTTGATGTTTTGGAATCGATTGGTCGTAGCGAAGAGTGGTTGCTTGATAACCTCAACAAGCAAGGACATGACAATGTAGCCAATATCTTTATCGCTGAGTATGACAAGGGTGCCGTCACAGTCGTAACCTATGAATAAGAAAAACCTGGGGTCTTGGCCTCAGGTTTCAATTTGCAATCAGAAAGGGATTTTATGTCCATTATTCAAAAACTTTGGTGGTTTTTCAAGTTAGAAAAACGCCGTTATCTAGTCGGAATTGTGGCCCTGGTCTTGGTTTCCGTCCTCAATCTCATCCCTCCCATGGTTATGGGGCGAGTCATTGATGCCATCACTTCGGGACGATTAAGCCAGCAGGACCTGCTTTTGAACCTCCTTTATCTGCTTCTTGCAGCTTTGGGTATGTACTATCTGCGCTATGTTTGGCGCATGTATATCCTTGGGACTTCCTACCGTCTGGGGCAGATTATGCGGTCTCGCTTGTTTGAGCATTTTACCAAGATGTCGCCAGCCTTTTATCAGACCTATCGGACGGGGGACTTGATGGCGCACGCAACCAACGATATCAATGCTCTAACGCGTCTCGCAGGTGGTGGGGTCATGTCTGCGGTGGATGCCTCTATCACGGCTCTGGTGACTTTGCTGACCATGCTCTTTAGCATTTCCTGGCAGATGACTCTAGTTGCCATTTTGCCCCTGCCTTTCATGGCTTATGCGACCAGTCGTCTAGGGAGAAAGACCCACAAGGCCTTTGGCGAGTCACAGGCAGCCTTTTCTGAACTCAATAATAAGGTACAGGAGTCCGTATCAGGTATCAAAGTGACCAAGTCTTTCGGTTATCAAGCGAACGAGCTGGAGTCTTTTCAGGAAGTTAATGAATTGACCTTCCAAAAGAACCTGCAAACCATGAAATACGATAGTCTCTTTGACCCCATGGTTCTCTTGTTTGTTGGTTCCTCCTATGTGTTAACCCTTTTGGTCGGCTCTTTAATGGTTCAGAAAGGGCAGATCACGGTTGGAAATCTGGTTACCTTTATCAGCTACTTAGATATGCTAGTTTGGCCTCTTATGGCTATCGGTTTCCTCTTTAATATTACTCAGCGAGGGAAGGTTTCTTACCAACGGATTGAGGATCTTTTATCTCAGGAATCACCTGTAAAAGACCCTGAGTTTCCTCTGGATAGTATTGAAAATGGACGTTTGGAGTACGCCATTGACAGCTTTGCCTTTGAAAATGAGGAGACACTGACGGATGTTCACTTTAGTCTGGAAAAAGGGCAAACCCTAGGCTTAGTCGGGCAGACAGGCTCTGGGAAAACGTCCTTGATTAAACTTCTCTTGCGTGAATACGATGTGGATAAGGGAGCTATTTATCTAAACGGTCACGATATTCGGGATTATCGTCTGACAGACCTTCGTGGTCTCATGGGATATGTCCCTCAGGACCAGTTCCTCTTTGCGACCTCTATCTTAGACAATATCCGCTTCGGCAATCCTAATTTGCCCCTTTCAGCGGTCGAGGAAGCGACTAAACTAGCTCAAGTTTACCAAGATATTGTAGACATGCCTCAAGGATTTGATACGTTGATCGGTGAAAAAGGAGTTAGTCTATCAGGTGGTCAAAAGCAACGTCTGGCTATGAGTCGGGCGATGATTTTAGACCCTGACATCTTGATTTTAGATGATTCCTTGTCTGCCGTGGATGCCAAGACAGAGTATGCGATTATTGACAATCTCAAGGAGACGCGAAAGGACAAGACAACCATTATTACGGCTCATCGCCTCAGTGCAGTCGTCCATGCAGATCTAATCTTGGTTCTGCAAAATGGTCAAATTATCGAACGGGGCAGGCACGATGACTTGCTAGCCCTGGATGGCTGGTATGCCCAAACTTACCAGTCTCAGCAGTTGGAAATGAAAGGAGAAGAAGATGCAGAATAAGAAAGAACAATGGGCTGTATTGAAGCGCTTGATGTCCTATCTCAAGCCCTATGGCCTCCTGACCTTTTTGGCACTCAGTTTTCTCCTCGCGACGACGGTCATTAAAAGTGTCATTCCCCTTGTAGCTTCCCACTTTATCGACCAGTACCTCAGCAATCTAAACCATCTTGCTATTACAGTTTTATTGGCCTACTATGGCCTCTATATCCTGCAAACTCTGGTCCAGTATGTCGGCAATCTTCTCTTTGCGCGGGTGTCCTACAGTATTGTCAGAGATATTCGTCACGATGCCTTTGCCAATATGGAGAAACTGGGCATGTCTTATTTTGACAAGACGCCAGCAGGTTCCATCGTCTCTCGTTTGACCAATGATACCGAGACCATCAGTGATATGTTTTCAGGGATTTTATCCAGCTTTATTTCAGCAGTTTTCATCTTTCTGACAACTCTGTATACCATGTTGGTGCTGGATTTTCGTTTGACAGCTTTAGTCTTGCTCTTTCTACCCTTGATTTTTCTGTTGGTCAATCTCTACCGGAAAAAGTCAGTGAAAATCATCGAGAAAACCAGAAGTCTCTTGTCAGATATCAATAGTAAGCTGGCAGAGAATATCGAGGGGATCAGGATTATCCAGGCCTTTAATCAAGAGAAGCGCCTGCAGGCAGAATTTGATGAAATCAACCAAGAACACTTGGTCTATGCCAACCGTTCTGTAGCCTTGGATGCCCTCTTTTTGCGCCCTGCCATGAGTTTGCTGAAACTCCTAGGCTACGCCGTTTTGATGGCCTACTTTGGTTACCGTGGTCTTTCTATCGGAATAACGGCCGGAACCATGTATGCCTTTATCCAGTATATCAACCGCCTTTTTGATCCCCTAATTGAGGTGACGCAAAACTTTTCAATCCTTCAAACGTCCATGGTATCTGCAGGCCGTGTCTTTGCCTTGATTGACGAGACGACCTATGAGCCTCTTCAAGAAGATGGGCAAGCCAAAGTCCAAGAAGGCAATATTCGTTTTGAACATGTGTGTTTCTCTTATGATGGCAAACATCCGATTCTGGATGACATTTCCTTTTCAGTTAAGAAGGGTGAAACCATTGCCTTTGTAGGTCATACAGGTTCCGGGAAATCTTCCATTATCAATGTCCTCATGCGCTTTTATGAATTTCAGTCAGGCCGCGTTCTCTTGGATGATGTGGATATCCGAAACTACAGTCAGGAAGAACTGAGAAAAAACATCGGTTTGGTCTTACAGGATCCCTTCCTCTATCACGGGACTATCAAGTCCAATATCGCCATGTACCAAGACATTAGTGATGAAGAGGTCCAGGCTGCGGCTGCCTTTGTGGATGCAGATTCCTTTATTCAGGACCTTCCGCAGGGTTATGATGCCCCTGTTTCCGAGCGTGGTTCGAGCTTTTCTACTGGCCAACGCCAGCTTCTTGCCTTTGCTAGAACTGTCGCCAGTCAGCCTAAAATCCTGATTTTGGATGAAGCGACAGCCAATATTGACTCTGAAACAGAAAGTTTGGTTCAAGATTCCCTAGCCAAGATGAGACAGGGGCGGACAACCATTGCTATTGCTCATCGTCTTTCGACCATCCAGGACGCCAACTGTATTTATGTCTTGGATAAGGGGCGCATCATCGAGAGTGGAACCCATGAGGAACTCTTGGCCTTGGGAGGAACCTATCATAAGATGTATAGCTTGCAGGCTGGGGCCATGTCCTAATACTCTTTGGAAATCTCTTCAAACCATGTCAGCTTTATCTGCAACCTCAAAGCTGCACTATGATTTTCATTGAGCACCAGAAGGAAATTCTTCAAATCACAGATTTCTTGCACCGCCTTTTCTATTTTGTGGTATAATGAAAAATGTTGACAAATAGTATAATAAAAACAAAGGAGAAACAGCATGCTGAAATGGGAAGACTTGCCCGTGGAAATGCAATCAAGCGAGGTTGAGTCCTACTACCAGCTTGTCTCTAAAAGGAAGGGGTCGCTGATTTTCAAGCGTTGCCTGGATTGGGTTCTGGCCCTGTTTTTGCTACTTTTGACTTCTCCCATCTTTCTTATCTTGAGCATTTGGATCAAGTTGGATAGCAAGGGGCCTGTCATTTACAAGCAAGAGCGCGTGACCCAGTACAACCGTTCGTTCAAGATTTGGAAGTTCCGTACTATGGTAACGGATGCGGATAAAAAAGGAAGTCTGGTGACTTCTGCTAACGATAGCCGTATTACCAAAGTGGGAAATTTCATCCGCCGTGTGCGCTTGGACGAACTGCCTCAGTTGGTCAATGTCCTTAAAGGTGAGATGTCCTTTGTTGGAACAAGACCTGAGGTGCCACGTTACACCGAGCAGTACAGTCCTGAAATGATGGCGACCTTGCTCTTGCCAGCAGGAATCACCTCTCCAGCCAGCATCAACTACAAGGATGAGGACACGATCATCAGTCAAATGACGGAGAAAGGTCTGACGGTTGACCAAGCCTATGTCGAGCATGTTCTTCCTGAAAAGATGCGCTATAATCTCGCCTATCTCCGAGAGTTTAGTTTCCTTGGAGACATCAAAATCATGTTTCAAACCGTGTTTGAAGTGCTAAAATAAAGTAGTCATGAGAAAATGAGTACAGATAAAAGGAGCAAATCAATGCCAAATTACAATATTCCATTTTCACCACCCGATATTACGGAAGCAGAAATTGCTGAAGTAGCGGATACCCTGCGTTCTGGTTGGATTACAACTGGGCCAAAGACAAAAGAACTAGAGCGTCGCTTATCTCAATACACACAGACACCTAAGACTGTCTGCCTCAACTCTGCGACTGCCGCTCTTGAGTTGATTTTGCGTGTTTTGGAAGTGGGACCTGGTGATGAAGTCATCGTTCCAGCCATGACTTATACAGCTTCTTGCAGTGTCATCACACACGTAGGAGCGACCCCTGTCATGGTGGATATTCAAGCAGATACTTTTGAAATGGACTATGACTTGCTTGAGCAAGCCATCACTGAAAAGACTAAGGTGATTATTCCGGTTGAGCTTGCAGGGATTGTTTGCGACTATGACCGTTTGTTCCAAGTCGTGGAGAAGAAACGGGATCTCTTTACAGCTGCTAGCAAGTGGCAAAAAGCCTTTAACCGTATCGTGATTGTCTCTGATAGTGCCCATGCTTTAGGATCTACTTACAAAGGGCAGCCAGCTGGTTCTATCGCTGACTTTACTTCCTTCTCATTCCACGCCGTTAAAAACTTTACAACTGCTGAGGGAGGAAGTGCCACTTGGAAGGCCAATCCAGCTATTGACGACGAAGAGATGTATAAGGAATTCCAAATTCTTTCCCTTCATGGTCAAACAAAGGATGCCCTTGCCAAGATGCAACTGGGTTCATGGGAATACGATATCGTTACACCGGCCTACAAGTGCAATATGACGGATATCATGGCTTCGATTGGTTTGGTACAATTGGACCGTTACCCAGCTTTGCTACAACGTCGTAAGGACATCGTGGACCGCTATGATCGTGGTTTTGCGGGTACTCGTATTCACCCACTGGCACACAAGACTGATACTGTCGAATCTTCACGCCACCTCTACATCACCCATGTTGAAGGTGCTAGCCTAGAAGAGCGTAACCTCATCATCCAAGAATTAGCCAAAGCAGGAATTGCAAGTAATGTACACTACAAACCGCTTCCTCTTTTGACAGCCTATAAGAATCTTGGCTTTGATATGGCAGATTATCCAAGAGCCTATGCCTTCTTTGAAAACGAAATTACCCTCCCTCTTCACACTAAATTAAGCGATGAAGAAGTAGACTATATCGTTAAGACTTTGGTGAGAATTTCTGAAGAAATCCTCGGTTCTGGAAAAAAATAATAAAAAATCTTGACAAAAAGCGGACAATAGCATATAATATTCTCAACAAATCAGAAAAGTAACTATGTTTGATCTTCAGGGAGCCTGTGGTGATTGTGAACAGGTGGTTGGAAGTAGTGAAAGTGGGCTGATTTTAAAAATGAATTTGAAACAATGAAAATTCGGTGCGCACACCTTACAGTGCAACTTGTTGTTAGACAAGGCAGAGATGTAAAGGGGAATAGTCCCTTTATAATTGAGGTGGCACCGCGTTACCAACGCCCTCACACGGAATAATTTTCTGTGTGTGGGCTTTTTCTTTCGGTCATTTTGTTTATCTTTTATTAGGGCGTTAAGTCGCTTTGATGAACTTGAGTTCTATCTGCAGCTCCTTGCCTACTACTAAAAGCGAACAAAAAGCCGAATTAATATGGAAAGAGGAAAAATTTTATGACAACTAAAGGTTATTTTGGACAATTTGGTGGAAGTTTTGTGCCGGAACCGATTCAGGCTTTGTTGGATGAGTTGGAAGTGACATTTGATAAATACAAGGATGATCCAGAGTTTTTGGCAGAATTTCGTCATTACTTGAAGGACTATTCAGGTCGCGAAACACCGCTTTATTTTGCGGAAAGTTTGACAGACCACCTAGGTGGAGCTAAGATTTATCTTAAACGTGAAGACCTGAATCACCTTGGTTCTCACAAGCTCAACAACGTTTTAGGACAAATCCTTCTTGCCAAACGTATGGGCAAAAAACGAGTGATCGCAGAAACAGGAGCTGGTCAGCACGGTGTTGCGACTGCAGCTGCTGCAGCCAAGTTTGGTATGGCCTGTGATGTCTATATGGGGGCAGAGGATGTTGAGCGTCAACGTCTCAATGTTTTCCGTATGGAGATGATGGGAGCAACTGTTCACGCAGTTGAAACGGGAACGCGAACTCTCAAGGATGCGGTTGATGCAGCCTTTGGAGCATGGATGAATGACCTTGAAGCATTCTACGTTTTGGGATCTGCTGTAGGACCTCATCCTTATCCTACAATTGTTCATGAATTCCAAAAGGTCATCAGTGAGGAATCTCGTCGTCAAATCTTAGAAAAAGAAGGCCGTTTACCAGAATACGTCATTGCCTGTGTAGGTGGTGGTTCCAATGCTATCGGTGCTTTTTCACAGTATGTGGCTGATGAAGAAGTCAAATTGGTTGGGGTCGAAGCTGCCGGTCACGGACTTGACACAGACAAGCATGCAGCCACTATGACAAAAGGTAGTGTCGGAATTGTCGATGGTATGAAGACCTATGCAGTCTTTAAGGAAGACGGAGAGCTAGCGCCAGTTTACTCTATCTCAGCTGGTTTGGACTATCCAGGGGTTGGTCCAGAACACGCCTACTTCAAAGATTCTGGCCGCGTAGAATACGTAGCAGCAACAGATGAAGAAGCTGTTCAAGCCTTGCTCCTTCTCAGCAAGACTGAAGGGATTATCCCAGCAATCGAAAGTTCGCATGCCATCGCAGAAGCGGTTAAACGTGCACCGAAACTAAGTAAAGATGAGATTATCATCATCAATGTCTCTGGTCGTGGAGACAAGGACGTAGCTGCGATTGCAGACTACCTAGAAGATAAAAAATAAGAGATGGAAAAATTACAGTCCTTTCTCTCACAGAGAGCTTGTGGTTGCTGGAAACAAGCAGAGAAAGCTGTAAGGTTGGGTCCATCTGAAACGAGAGAAGAAAACATAATTCTCAAGGGAGTGCCCTTTATCGCACAGCCTGTTACAGGAGCTTTCTGAGACAGGAATGAGAGATAGGAGAAATCCTATAATTGAGGTGGCACCGCGAATTTCGTCCTCACGCAAGTTATTTTGCGTGGGGATTTTTATATATTTATCGTAGATATGGTCATCAGTTTTAAATTATGCTTCATCATTAGATAGATTTCTATAAAATATTTGCTAACGAAGTGAGCATTGACCCGCTATTTCCCGCTATAGTGGTATTCTAGAGAAGCAAAGATGCTTCTCTAGAACGGAATTTTTGAGACCTAAGTCTCGAAAATTAGGGATGAAATTTCGGAGAAAGTTGCTCCCGTCCGCACTATTTAAGGGAAATAGAAAAAAGACCAAAAATTAAAAATAAGAAATTGAAAGGGAAATTGCAATGGAACGAATCATTCATGGAGATGTCTTATCACCAATCTTGGCTTATATGCGCCTAAAGGGGCAACACAAGGTGATCTTAGAGAGTATTCCGAGAGACAAGGAAACCGCTCGTTTTTCTATCCTAGCCTATAATCCGGTTTTTGAGATTAAGTTTGAAAATGGAGTCCTTTATCAAAATGGTCAAGTGATTGATCGGGATCCCTTGGATTACCTTTATGAAGTAACTCATAAGAGCCAGCATCATTCAGACCTACCTTTTGGTGGGGGAGCTATTGGCTTTGTCGGTTACGATATGATTTCGCTCTATGAAGAAATCGGTCAAATCCCTGAAGATACCATTGGGACGCCAGACATGCATTTCTTTGTCTATGAGAGTTATGTGGTCTTTGACCATAAGAAGGAAAAAATCCATGTCATCGAAGATGCTCTTTACAGCGAGCGTAGTCAAGAAGATTTGCAAGAAGCCTTGAACCAAGTGCTTGAGGAATTACGCATTCCTGCTTCAAATGAATTTGAAGACTTGGATTTATCTCCGCTAGACTTCAAACTGCATATCGCTCCTCAGAAGTTTGAGCAAATGGTCGAAACAGCTCGTGGCTTGATTCGTAATGGTGATATGTTCCAATGTGTGCTCAGTCAACGCTTCTCAGCAGAAGTTACTGGAAATCCATTTGACTTCTACAGAAATCTCCGCGTGACCAATCCATCTAATTACCTCTATTTCTATGACTTTGGGGATTATCAAATCATCGGTGCCAGTCCAGAAAGTTTGGTTTCAGTTAAAAATGGCATCGTGACAACCAATCCGATTGCCGGTACACGGCCAAGAGGGGCTACGGATGAAGAGGACAAGGCCTTGGCGACAGACCTGCTTTCTGATGAGAAGGAAACAGCAGAACATCGAATGTTAGTAGACTTGGGGCGTAACGATATCGGTAGAATTGCTGAAACGGCAAGTGTCCAAGTCACCAAGTATATGGAAGTGGAGCTCTTCCGCTATGTCATGCATTTGACCAGCGTGGTCAAGGGACGTTTGCTTCCAGAACTCACTGCCATGGATGCCTTGAAAGCTACACTTCCAGCTGGAACAGTTTCAGGAGCACCAAAGATTCGGGCCATGAGACGGATCTATGAACTGGAGACGGAAAAACGAGGCGTATACGCAGGAGCAATCGGCTACTTGTCTGCGACGGGCGATATGGATTTCGCCATTACCATCCGAACTATGATTCTCAAGAATCAAACAGCCTATGTGCAGGCTGGGGCAGGGATTGTCTATGACTCTATTGCCCAAAACGAATACCAAGAAACCATTAACAAGGCTAAATCTATGACTAGAATTGGAGAACTAAGACCATGATTTTATTGATTGATAACTATGATTCTTTTACCTATAACTTGGCGCAGTACATTGGGAATTTTGCAGAAGTGCAGGTCTTGAGAAATGATGATCCCAAGCTGTATGAAGAAGCTGAAAAAGCAGATGGTCTGGTCTTTTCTCCCGGTCCTGGTTGGCCGGTTGATGCTGGAAAGATGGAAGATATGATTCGTGACTTTGCAGGTAAGAAGCCGATTCTAGGGATTTGTTTGGGTCACCAAGCTATCGCAGAAGTCTTTGGTGGGAAGCTAGGCTTGGCTCCAAAAGTCATGCATGGGAAACAGAGCAATATCAGCTTTGAAGCGCCATCTGTACTCTATCAAGGCATTGAGGATGGTCGTCCAGTCATGCGTTATCACAGTATTTTGATTGAAGAAATGCCTGAAGACTTTGAAGTGACAGCTCGTTCTACTGATGACCAAGCTATTATGGGAATTCAACACAAAAGCCTGCCGATTTATGGCTTCCAGTACCATCCAGAAAGTATCGGAACGCCAGATGGCTTGTCTTCTATTCGGAATTTTATCGAGAAGGTTGTAAAGTGAGGGAACTAGGATGAAAGAGATTATTGAAAAACTAGCAAAATTTGAAAATTTATCAGGTGTGGAAATGACGGATGTCATTGAGCGTATTGTAACAGGGCGCGTAACCGAAGCGCAGATTGCTTCTCTCCTTTTAGCTCTTAAGATGAAGGGGGAAACACCTGAAGAACGTACAGCCATTGCACAAGTCATGAGAGGACATGCCCAACACATTCCGACTGAAATCCAGGACGCCATGGACAACTGTGGTACTGGTGGAGACAAGTCCTTCAGCTTTAACATCTCAACAACTGCAGCCTTTGTCTTGGCTGGTGGCGGCATTCACATGGCCAAGCACGGTAACCGTTCGATTTCTTCTAAATCGGGTTCGGCAGATGTCCTTCAAGCATTGGGCATCAATCTTGACCTCAAACCAGCTGAACTAGGTAAGGTTTTTGATAAAACTGGCATCGTCTTTCTCTTTGCTAAAAATATGCATCCAGCTATGAAATACATCATGCCAGCTCGTTTGGAACTAGGAATTCCAACGATTATGAACTTGACTGGTCCACTGATTCACCCAATGGCCTTGGAAACACAGCTTCTTGGAATTAGTCGTCCAGAACTGCTAGAAAGTACAGCTCAGGTTTTGAAAAATATGGGTCGCAAGCGTGCCATCGTGGTTGCTGGACCAGAAGGGCTAGATGAAGCTGGCTTGAACGGAACAACCAATATTGCTCTTCTTGAAAATGGCGAAATCACCTTGTCAAGCTTCACTCCAGAGGATTTGGGGATGGAACGCTACGCTATTGAAGACATTCGAGGAGGAAATGCTCAGGAAAATGCAGAAATTTTGCTCAGCGTTCTTAAAAATGAACCAAGTCCATTCTTGGAAACGACAGTTTTAAATGCTGGCCTTGGTTTCTATGCTAATGGTAAGGTAGCTAGTATCAAGGAAGGAGTTGCCTTGGCTCGTCAAGTGATTGCTAGTGGCAAGGCCCTAGAAAAACTCAGACTGTTACAGGAGTATCAAAAATGAGTCAGGAATTTTTAGCACGAATTTTAGAGCAGAAGGCGCGTGAAGTCGAGCAAATGGAACTGGAGGAAATCCAGCCCTTGCGCCAGACTTATCGCTTGGCAGAATTTTTGAAGAATCACCGTGACCGTTTGCAGGTAATCGCTGAGGTCAAGAAGGCTAGCCCTAGTCTGGGAGATATCAATCTCGATGTGGATATTGTGCAACAGGCCCAGACTTATGAAGCAAATGGTGCAGTGATGATTTCGGTTTTGACAGATGAGGTTTTCTTTAAAGGGCATTTGGATTATCTGCGGGAGATTTCCAGTCAGGTAAACATTCCAACGCTCAACAAGGACTTTATCATCGATGAAAAGCAAATCATCCGTGCTCGCAATGCCGGCGCGACAGTTATCCTGCTCATCGTGGCTGCTTTGTCAGAAGAACGCCTCAAGGAACTGTATGACTACGCGACAGAGCTTGGTCTGGAAATCTTGGTGGAGACTCACAATCTAGCTGAACTAGAAGTGGCCCATAGACTTGGTGCTGAGATTATTGGGGTTAACAACCGCAACTTGACCACCTTTGAGGTCGACTTGCAGACCAGTGTAGACTTGGCCCAGCACTTTAAGGAAGGTCGCTATTACATTTCTGAATCTGCTATTTTCACAGGGCAGGATGCAGAACGAGTAGCACCATACTTTAACGGAATTTTGGTGGGAACAGCGCTCATGCAGGCAGAAGATGTAGCCCAGAGAATCAAGGAGTTGCAAATTGACAAAGGTTAAAATTTGTGGATTATCGACCAAAGAAGTGGTAGAGACAGCTGTGTCAGCAGGGGCAGACTACATCGGTTTTGTCTTTGCACCTAGTAAAAGGCAGGTGACCTTGGAAGAGGCTGCTGAGCTGGCAAAGCTCATTCCTGCAGATGTACAAAAAGTTGGCGTATTTGTTTCACCAAGTCGGGCAGAACTGCTAGAAGCGATTGAAAAAGTTGGTTTGGACTTGGTTCAAGTTCATGGTCAGGTAGCAGATGATTTGTTTGAGGATCTGCCTTGTGCCAGCATTCAGGCCGTGCAGGTGGATGGAGATGGTCATGTACCAAGTTCTCAGGCAGACTATCTACTCTTTGATGCCCCTGTGGCAGGGAGTGGCCAGACCTTTGACTGGGGTAAACTGGATACGGCAGAACTAGCTCAGCATTTCTTTATCGCTGGTGGGCTTAAGGAAGACAATGTAGCAAGAGCAATTCAACACTTTACTCCCTATGCAGTAGATGTATCGAGCGGAGTGGAGACAGATGGACAAAAAGATCAGGAAAAGATTAGAAGATTTATAGAGAGGGTAAAGCATGGCATATCAAGAACCAAATAAAGATGGATTTTACGGAAAATTCGGCGGACGTTTCGTCCCAGAAACATTGATGACAGCAGTTTTGGAGTTGGAGAAGGCCTACCGTGAAAGTCAGGCAGACCCAAGTTTCCAAGAGGAATTAAACCAGCTCTTACGTCAGTACGTAGGACGTGAAACTCCTCTTTACTATGCAAAAAACTTGACCCAGCATATCGGTGGAGCCAAGATTTATCTCAAACGGGAAGACCTCAACCATACAGGGGCTCACAAGATTAATAATGCCTTGGGACAGGTTCTTCTGGCTAAACGCATGGGTAAAAAGAAAATTATCGCTGAAACTGGTGCTGGTCAGCACGGTGTGGCAACTGCAACAGCTGCAGCCCTCTTTAACATGGAATGTACCATCTACATGGGTGAGGAAGATGTCAAACGCCAAGCCCTTAACGTCTTCCGTATGGAGCTTTTGGGAGCCAAGGTTGAGGCTGTGACTGATGGTTCGCGCGTGCTCAAGGATGCGGTCAATGCAGCCCTCCGTTCATGGGTGGCAAATATCGACGATACCCACTATATCCTTGGTTCTGCCTTGGGACCTCATCCTTTCCCAGAAATCGTTCGTGACTTCCAAAGTGTCATCGGTCGAGAAGCTAAACAACAGTACCGTGACTTGACAGGACAAGACTTACCAGATGCCCTAGTAGCCTGTGTTGGTGGTGGTTCTAATGCTATCGGTCTCTTCCATCCATTTGTAGAAGATGAGTCAGTAGCCATGTATGGAGCTGAAGCAGCAGGACTTGGTGTGGATACAGAGCATCACGCAGCGACTTTGACCAAGGGTCGTCCAGGTGTCCTTCACGGTTCTCTCATGGATGTGCTCCAAGATGCTCATGGTCAAATTCTTGAAGCTTTCTCTATCTCAGCAGGATTGGACTATCCTGGTATCGGTCCAGAACATTCTCACTACCACGATATTAAACGTGCCAGCTATGTTCCTGTGACAGACGAAGAAGCCTTGGAAGGATTCCAACTCTTGTCTCGTGTGGAAGGAATTATCCCAGCCTTGGAATCAAGCCACGCCATTGCCTTTGCAGTGAAATTGGCCAAAGAACTTGGACCAGACAAGTCGATGATTGTCTGCCTATCCGGTCGTGGGGACAAGGATGTAGTTCAAGTCAAAGACCGCTTGGAAGCAGATGCAGCAAAGAAGGGAGAAGCCCATGCCTAAGACTTTAACAGAAAAATTGAACGCTATCAAAGCAACCGGAAAAGGAATTTTCGTTCCCTATATCATGGCTGGGGACCATGAGAAAGGTTTGGATGGTCTCGGTGAAACAATCCACTTTTTAGAAGATTTGGGTGTTTCAGCTATTGAAGTGGGCATTCCCTTTTCAGACCCTGTTGCAGATGGACCTGTGATCGAAGAAGCAGGTTTGCGCAGTCTAGCTCACGGGACTTCTACTCAGGCTTTGGTTGAAACCTTGAAAATCATTCAGACTGAGGTGCCACTGGTCATCATGACCTACTTCAACCCCCTTTTTCAGTACGGTGTGGACAAATTTATCAATGATCTGGCAGATACAGCAGTTAAGGGCTTGATTATCCCAGACCTGCCTCATGAGCATGCCAACTTTGTAGAGCCCTTTTTGGCAGATACAGACATTGCCTTGATTCCCCTAGTTAGCTTGACAACAGGACTCGAGCGTCAAAAAGAGTTGATCAAGGAAGCTGAAGGCTTCGTTTATGCTGTTGCCATCAATGGGGTGACAGGGAAATCAGGAAATTACCGTGCAGACTTGGACAAGCACCTGGCGCAATTGCATCAAGTAGCTGACATCCCAGTCTTGACAGGTTTTGGTGTTTCTAGTCAGGCTGATGTAGAACGCTTCAATGCGGTGTCAGATGGCGTTATCGTCGGTTCGAAAATTGTAAAAGCTCTCCACCAAGGAGAGCCGATTGAGGACTTTATCAAACAAGCAGTAGCTTACAAAAAATAATCACACAAACAGCAAGTAAGAGGAAAGGCACAAAAGGAAGTCTTTCCTTTTTCTTTTGCAGGAGAAAAGCTAGGATCCCCGTCGCAGAAGCAAACTGGATCAAGATGAGTAATTCTGTCACACTAAAAACGAGAGCGCAAGAAGCTAGAAAGAGAAAATCCCCTGCGCCTATGCGGATATCGATAAAATGAGCCATGATTCCGAGAACAAGGAAGAAGAGCATAATCAGACTCCAACCACAGAAAGCCATGAGGATTAGGTGGAAAGTCATCCAGACCAGTAAGGGATATTCCTGATGACGAAAGTCGTAGATACCCAAGGTCAAGCCAGCAGTGATGAGGATGACTTGACCCAAGGAAAGCCAGCCCAAAGACCAAGCTAGAAAGAGGAGTCCTAAGCCGAGTTCAAAGAGGGCATACCAGAAAGGATAGTGTGCCTTGCAGTAGCGACAGCGAAAGCGATTGAAGAGCTGAGAGAGGATCGGAATTAGGTCTAATGGACACAAGCGAGTCTGACAGGAATTGCAGTGGCTAGCTGGTCGAATAATGGATTGCTCAGGGAAACGGTCAATGACCAAACCCAAAAAAGAAGCGAGAATACTCCCGACAAGAAAAAAATAAAGATCAATCATACTTATCTATTCGTAAAAAATAAGAGAAGTAGTATAATAAAGAAACATTGATAAGATGGTGAGGTCAAGATGACAATTCGTTTTGAAGAAAATGTGAGCACAGAAAATGCTCAGCACGTATGCCAATGGTCCAACTCCCTTGGCAAATCCTTTCAAGAACAATGGATGGGAACAATGATTCCTTTTCCCTTAACAATTCAAGTCTTGCAAGATTTGGAAGGAATTTTTTCAATCTTTGATGGACAAGAGTTTGTGGGGCTTATCCAGAAAATCAGGCTAGAAGACAGGAATCTTCATATCGGGAGATTTTTTATCAACCCTCAGAAGCAGGGGCAAGGCTTAGGTAGCCAGGCTTTAAGAAAATTTGTTAGTTTGGCCTTTGAAAATGAAGACATAGACACTATTTCTCTAAATGTCTACGAGGCAAATCAAACAGCTTACAAGCTTTACCAAAAAGAAGGATTTGAAATCGTTCGAATGGTTGAAGTACCTATACGAAAATACATCATGAAAAAGGGCAGATAGCAGTCACATGGGGCTAGAGTCCCAAGGATTTTCAAGGAAAAGGAAGTTATCTTTCAAAGTTAGAAACAAGACTTCTATGATTTCTTAGATAGAGGAGATAGACATGTCGAGACCTAGAAAAATACGAATCTTGCTCGCTTCTGTACTTGCCCTAGTTGTTGGTATCACTCTTTATTCTCAGTATCAAAGCCACCAAGAATGGTTCCAATTAAAGACTTCCTTTGAAGAAAAGGACACTATAGCCGTCTTAAAACATTTAACGGCGTCAGGGAAATATGCGTCTGACATGCGAAAAGCAGGCTATATTGTTCCTCCCGACGGTGCCATTCGCTTGGATGGAGGAATTGACTCCATAGGGATAAAAGGAGACATTGATTTCAAAATGTTGAATCTTGGTAGGGATGAAATCTCTGTTTTATTTGAAACAAGGGTAAATGAGGAAAAAATAAATGTCTACTATATTTTAGATAATCAATTAACCCTAAAACGTAGTTACTATTCTCATATTAGTAATCAAAAAAAAAGAAGATGTGAACATCTCTCAAGCCGAAGAAGAACGCCTATTAAAGATTGTTCGAAAAGAGTTGAAAGCTTTTCTAGATAAGATGTATCAGACTTTGTATGGTTGAGCTTATAAGTGAGAAATGAACACGAGACCTTGTTCAGGATGTCAACGATGATAAGAAAGGGGGACAAGAATGTTTACAGAATTGCTCTTTATTGTCTCTTTACTGTTACTTTTACGTTTGTTTAAAAGTAGGCGCTCACGAATGATTATAGGAGTCTTGTATAGTTTGCTGCTAGTCTGGTTTGTCTTTTCCGTTTTGAACTATGGCAAATACACTCTTCAACCAGGTCAATCCGTCAACTTAAGAGTAAATCCCAGAACACAAGATTTGGAATACTATTCAATCTTCATCTTGAAGAAAAACGATTCAAGTAAAATTAAATTAACTGGCTCAAGTGTTTGGAGTGAAAGAAACGGCGATGTTTACTATGAAGTAGAGGAACAAAAGATTATAAAAAGCCATGGTTTCGATGAGGAGGATGAAGAACTTCCAAACAATCAAGCAGATATTTATTTAGAAAAAGATGGAGTTGTTGTGAGTTACCAAGGTGAAAAAGTGTTTGATGCCACCAATAACAAGCCCTACACGATAACCATTACCAATGTAGACAACCAGCCAGCCCAATTTGAGGCTCAGGTGGTGGATAAGTAAGTCTAGTAGCGTATAAACGTTTCAATTCAATAAAAAACATATTATTTTAAGTAAGCAAAAAAACCTTAGTTACCAAGGCTTTTTCCTGTTGACAATACCTTTTAACGAAAAATGGGAGCGTGTTTAGAATTCGATCTACAAAAAAAGAGGACATTTATGGTCCTCTTTTTGACTACTATAATGAAAAGGTCAATTAACGTTTAGCCTTATTTTTCGTCTTTGTGAAGCATGTTTTTAACACCTTCAATAGCGCCTTCGACAGCGTCTTTTGCATCTTCAGCAACTTCTTTTACTTTAGAAACAACTTTTTCAGCTGTTCCTTCTTTTTCCATTTTTTCATCGCCGATCATTTTGCCGACACCTTCTTTAATGGAACCTTTTGCTTGGTTTAATTTTTCTTCTGTTGACATGATTCTGCCTCCTTTAAATTGATTGATTTTGATTAGATGAATTAGTGTACGCGAGCATTTTCTTTTGTTTCGCCTTTAACGGCTTCAACACCTTCGCCTACTTTTTCTTGAACAGCAGCAACACCTGAACCGATACCAGATTTCACTTTTTCAAATTGTTCTGAAGCAAATTCTCCTGTTGAAGAAGCCACGTCAGTTACTCGGTCTTGGAGGCTAACTGAATCTGCTTCATGCTGTTCCTTCGTTTTGATATCAACAACATTCACATTGACTTCAACTACTTCTAGATCAGTCATTTTTGTAACTTGTGATACGACAACATCTTTGATTTCTTTGTACAAAGCAGGGACATTCTTTTGGTACTCAACAACAATGTTCAAGTCAACTGCAACTTGCTCTTTCCCAACTTCAACATTGACACCATGAGTGACATTATCTGTATTGATAATTTTTTCTGTTAGATTAGAGAAGAATCCTCCATCCACATCCAAAAGTCCAGGTACTTTTTCAAGTGAAAGACCAATGATTTTTTGGATTACTTTGTCTTCATAAGTGAGTTCCCCTTTAACATCTTGAGAAACAACAGCAACATCTTTTTTTTCTACATTTTTATCTACGTTTGACATACGAGACTCCTTTATTTATTTAAATATTTTTCCTTAACATAGTATCCAGCAAATGCTCCTAAACCTCCACAGATTAACACAAATAGTGTTTTGAAAAAGCCAAAGGATAAGATAAAGCAAGCGAGAATGACACCTACTAGACCTGCAATGATTGGATACTGATATTTTTTAAACCATTCCATTTTTTACTTCCTTACTTTACACGACTAACAGTCTTTTTGGTCGTTTTTGGAGGTTCAAATTCTTTCACTTTAACTTCAAGTTTTACCTCACGTTCAATACCAAAGAACTGCTTTAATCCATGAGTTATTTCATTCTGAATGACAAGACATCGTTTTGAGATGTTGTCCGAAGGAAGAATTTTGCCCTCAACATAAACGAAACATTTATTTTTGCGGCTATTTACATGGACTGTTGGTTCTTTGATCAACTGATGATCAATGACCAAACATCGAACAAAGCCTTCGATAGCTGAATTTTTTAGTTTTAATGTATCTTCTTGAGTCTCTAATTGAATCTCTAAATACTGTTTAGGATAGAAGAGTATTACTAACATTGAAATTAACACTAAAACAGATAGGACAAGTGTCCCCCAAAAGACATATCTAGCAATCAGAAATTCAGCGTAGAGTTCTCTCCAACTGAATAAGTGGATATCTAAATCACTGACCTGATGATAATCTATGAGAATAGGAAGGAAAATAGCCAAGATTAAAATACAGAAAATAAGTAACAATATTTTCTTTGATTTTGACATATTAAATCCTTTCAATTGAAAAGCTTTAAACCATAATTTTACCCATCTACAGTATTCAAAATTATGGCTTATCACTTTTAATTTCTTATTAGGTAATGCTTATTTTTTACCAAATAGAAATGAAACGACTGCAACAACAATCACAGCACCAACGATTGACGGAATAATAGCCATTCCAGCCAATGAAGGTCCCCAGCTTCCTAGAAGTGATTGCCCTACAGACGAACCGACAAGACCTGCAATGATATTCGCAATCAATCCCATTGAACCACCTTTTTTAGTGATTGCACCTGCGATGAGACCAATAAGACCTCCAACAATAATGGACCACAACATAGTGTATCCTCCTTTTCTATTTCTAAATCAAAGAATCATTTTCAGAAAATAATTTTCTTTGATATCATTTATTATATAACATTTAAATATGGAAAGGTAATAATTTGTCTTGAATTACGTATTATAAAAATACACCTTAGGTACAAATAAATAAGAAAATCTTGGTGCTACTGAGTTTCTAAGTGATTAGACTAGTCTTTTGATGACAAGCAAAAGTCGTTTTAAGAGGATAAATCCACTCTATATGGTATAATTGCATGAAGATTGAAAGACAATCCTTTAGTTTATTACAAAGAGAGAAAAGCTGTTCATGAGAGATTTATTATCGAAAAAAAGTCACAGACAATTAGAATTATTAGAATTACTATTTGAAAACAAACGCTGGTTTCATATTTCAGAACTAGCAGAATTATTGCACTGTGCAGAACGTTCTGTAAAAGATGACTTATCCCATGTCAGATCTTCTTTTCCTGACTTGCTGTTTCATTCCTCGACAAATGGTATACGTATCATAAATACTGACGATAGTGATATTGAAATGATCTATCATCATTTTTTTAAGCATTCAACTCATTTTTCGATTTTAGAATTTATCTTCTTTAATGAAGGGTGTGATACGGATAGTATTTGCAAAGAGTTTTACATTAGTTCTTCCTCTCTTTACCGTATCATCAGTCATATTAATAAAATTATTAAGAAACAATATCGTTTTGAAATCAGCCTTAATCCAGTTCGAATCATAGGAAATGAGATTGATATCCGTTACTTTTTTGCTCAGTATTTTTCAGAGAAATATTATTTCCTTGAATGGCCTTTTGAAGATTTTTCAGTAGAACCTTTGTGTAAGCTGTTGGCACTGGTCTATAAAGAAACAGCATTTCCTGTCAATTTCGCAACTCAAAGGATGTTAAAGTTGCTCCTCGTTACGAATTTATATCGAATAAAGTTTAGTCATTTCTTGGAAGTTGAGAAAAATTCTTTTAACAATGAATTGTTAGAATCTTTCATGCAGGCAGAAGGAATCGAAGACATTGTAGCGAGCTTTGATTCTGAGTATCACATCTCTCTGAATAAAGAAGTGATAGGTCAACTGTTTGTATCCTATTTTCAAAAAATGTTTTTCATAGATGAAGAAGTATTTCTGAGCTATGCCAAAACAGACAGTTATGTAAAAAAATCATATCGATTATTGGGAGAGTTAGTTGATCAGGTATCAAGAGAGTATAATCTTCAAATAGACAATAAGGACAATCTTATCTGGCATCTACATAATACGGCACATCTGCATCGTCAGGAATTATCTACAGAGTTTATCCTGTTTGATCAAAAAGGCAATACAATCAAGAACTTTCAAAATATTTTTCCTCGATTTGTTTCAGAGGTGAAGGAAGGAATTGAACATTATCTAGAGGGTTTGGATATGGATTGCAATTCGATGAAAGTCAATCATTTATCCTATACTTTTATCACCCATAGCAAACACTTAGTTCTAAATCTTTTACAAAATCAACCTAAATTAAAGGTTTTAGTCATGAGCAATTTTGATCAGTATCATGCAAAATCAGTAGCGGAAACACTTTCTTATTATTGCAGCAACAATTTTGAACTGGAAGTTTGGAGTGAATTAGAGTTATCACTTGAGTCCCTAAAAGATTCACCTTACGATATCATTATTTCTAATTTTATTATTCCTCCTATTGAAAATAAGAGACTAATCTATTCCAATAATGTCAATACAGTCGCTCTCATCTCTTTGCTTAACGCAATGATGTTTATTCGATTAGATTAGTGAGTGAAAGAAGACTCCATCCATCTCTAGGGTAGATTTCCTTTAGATAGGTGGAGTCTTTTTGAATATTAAAAAAGCTTCATATAATTTATCATCAGAATTGAAAAATACTCATTAAATAGAATCATATGAAACAGTTCATTTTTATCATTAGCAGAGTTACTAGTTCCATTCATTTGTATGCTAGTCAATGACGAAGAGGTCCTCATTACTTGTAACCTCGATGACATAGTATGCTAGGCATGACAAACCTTGCTAAAGTTTGGTTAGCCCTTTTTCGGAACACTTATTCATTGCCAAGTGACGAATTGATTTTTTGTAGTAAGATATGACATTGTGTTTTCCTTTTTATTTCTTAAAGCTGAGGACTGTTTTTCCACGTGAGCGACCATTAGCGACCTTGTCTAATGCGCTATTTACCTCTTCAAATGGATAAACTGTATCGATAGAGGGTTTGATTTCTAATTTACTAAAGAGGTCAGCTACCTCTTGTAATTGAGCGCCATTGCTTTCTACAAAGATAAAATGATAGTGGACGCCATATTTTTCCGCCATCTTATCAAATTTGCGACCTGCTAAGCCAAGAATCATCTGTTTCCATTTTGGTAGATTCATGCGTTTGGCAAAGGCACCGTTTGGCATGGCACGAAGGGAAACAAGATGACCACCTTTTTTCATGATAGACATTTGTTTTTCAGTTTCAGCCCCACCAAGTGTATCGAGGACATAATCAACCTGGCTAACAGTTTTTGTATAATCCTCTGTTTTGTAATCGATAAATCTATCTGCTCCTAGTTTCAGAACACGCTCAGCACTATCTCCAGCTCCATTGGTGATGACCTTCAAACCTTTGGCCTTGGCAATTGGAATGGCCATTCCACCGACACCACCAGTCCCACCAGAAATAAAGATCGTTTTCCCAGCTTGAGCGCCCATGAGTTCAAGAGCCTGTATAATGGTCAAGGCAGTAAGAGGAACAGAAGCAGCCTCCTCGTCTGATAGATAGTCTGGAACCTTGGCTAAGGCTTGGCTATCGACAGCTACGTATTCTGCAAAGGCGCCGATATGATCAAGTGGCAGACGGCCAAAGACACGGTCTCCTATCTGAAAGTTGTCAACTTGCTTGCCAATGCTTTCAACGATCCCACCGACCTCGTTACCTGCAGTTTGAGGAAGTTTGTAAGGAACAATCATCTTGACCTCACCACGAGAGATCATGTTATCGAGAGGATTAACACCGGCTGCGGTGACTTTCACCAATACTTGTTTGTCTGTAATACTTGGTTTAGCGATTTCTGTGATGTTCAGTGTGATATTGTTTTTGTTATAAGTAGTGTGTTGTGCGGCTTTCATGTGATTTCTCTTTTCTTTTTCTATATGATTTTATACCTGTATCTGATACAAGTATATGTTATTTCCAGTAAAAACTGACTTGTTATCAAATCAGTTTCGGACTTGTTTAGCTTGTTTATATAGATTGTCAATGACATCTTCTAAAGTTTGATTTGCTAATTCCTTCTCTAATTGAGATTCGGCACTAGCGAAAAGCGGTGAAACTGCTCCTTGGATATGTTTTCCAACAGGGCAATCAGGATTGCTATTTTGATGAACAGGGAATAAACTAATGTGATTGATTTCTTGAGTAGCATAGTAGATCTCTAGTAAAGTCATTTTCTTTGGAGACTTACTGAGTTGATAACCTGTTTTTCCTTGCTGGGAATGAATCAAATCTGCATTTTTCAATAAGGCAATCACTTTTCGAATGTAACTAGCGTTAGTCCCAACACTAATAGCTAGTGCTTGAGAACTTAAGGTTTCCTTGCTTTCACTAATCATTGTTAAGATATGCAAAGCAACTGAGAATTTTGTATCCATATGAATCCCTCTCTTAATAAACTTGTATCAGATACAAGAACAAGTATAACATAAATTAAAAGAAAAGCAAGTCTTTTGTTTTAAATTTTAAAAAATTTTGAGTGCAATCAGATTAGAGCTGTCTGGGAAGGGTGTTCATAAAATTATACCGTTGATATCCATTAGTTGACCAAAAGTAGAACAGATACACAAAAAAGCCTTGTAAATCAAGGCTTTTTTCTGTTGATTTAGATGCCCCCTACAGGGATTTGGAAAGGACTTTCATATTGAGAGCAATTAAAAATATTGAAATATAAGTGATTTTAGGTATTTTCAATGTCATGATTTAAAAATGGGACAAAAGTGGGGCAAAAACCATACAGATTCTAAACTGTATGGTTCTTTTTTTATCTAACCAAGAAAGGTTAAAACTTATTAAAACAAATGCAATCAACTGTTGAAAACTTTTTAGTCCGTGTAATATAAAAACAAGTAAAAAGTTGAACTATAGGGAATATTGTGTCATAATAGGTAATAGATGAATAATTAATAGATTGGAAATAATGCTTTCTTACCTTAACAAGTTGAATTGGTTATACATTTTTTCGTCGCAATTGTGTCTATCTCTCGAGTTTAGCTAGTTTTTATAAGCTCTGGTTTCTAATCAATATAACAAATTTTAGAAGTGCATAAGACAAGATGGTGACATTACTACAGTCATTTCTAGTCACCATATGTTGCTGGCACAGGCTGTTTGTAGTGTTGGCTATTTACTAGTCAGTTTAATCGGAGTGTTTAATTTTTATTGTTGAAAGGTTTTTATATGGCGAAAATTCTATCTTTAGGTCTGACAGGTAAGAAATTACTTGCTCAGGGGTTCTTGTTTGTTCTGCTAGGTCTCATCTTGATGGTCACGGGGACTTGGTTGCCAGTAACAGTTATTCGCCTGGTTCTGTTTTTAGCTTGGATAGCAACGGTCGTAGATTTGCTATTAAGAGTTTTCAAAAAAAGCCAGTCAACGGATACCTTGGGAGTTGCACTGGTTAAATTGTTAGTGCTGGGATATTTGCTAGGTTCTAATCTTGCGACGGATGTGCCGATTTATATTTTGGCTCTTGTGATTGGAGTTTATCAGATTTTTCATGCTAGTATTAACCTTGTCACCTATGTTCTCTACCGCAAAAACAAAATTCGACCTCGTTTTCGTCTCTTACTAGATGGACTCGTACTAGTTTTTCTTGGTGGGACTAGTCTTTTGTCCTCTACAGGAAATTCTGTCTTTCAACTCTTTGTATTAGGGGCTTATTTTTTCCTTTATGGTGTGTCCAATATCCGTGATGGTTTCTTGTTTGAGGAGGAAATTGGGAAAAACCATCTCAAACGTCGCATTAGAATTAGCTTACCTATTGTCCTAGCCGCTCTCATCCCTGCAAGTACTTTAGCAAAAATCAACAAATTCATGCAGGAAAATGCTGATGAGAGAGAGGATATCCATCTTGGAATGGTGAAGTCTGGTAAGACAGCGGAGCTTGAAATTTTTGTTCATACAGCTGAGACCTCTCTGTTTTCGGCAATTGGTCATGTGGATATCTGCTATCAAGGCCGTGTTATTTCTTATGGCAACTATGATCCGTCTTCTGAGACCTTATTTGGCATGGTAGGAGATGGTGTCTTATATTTCTGTGATCGTGACAAGTACATTGACCTATGTAAACGTGAGAGTCAAAAAACGCTTTTTGGTTATGGGATAGATTTGACGCCTGAAATGGAAAAAGCAGTTCAGAAAAAGTTGGCTGAATTGAAACAACTGACGATTCCATGGGAGCCAAGTGCAGATAAAATCATGACAGGTGATGGTAAGGAAGACTACACCTACGCTTATAAAATCAGACATGAGACAGATGGGGAACTTTATAAATTTATCAAATCTAAGTTTAAATCCTACTTTGTCTTATCTACAAACTGTGTGCTCTTGGCTGATACCATAGTCGGTCAGGCTGGCACCGATATCCTCTCACCCAAAGGATTTATCGCACCAGGAACTTACCAAGCTTACCTTGACCGAGAGTTTGAAAAACCAAATAGTATAGTCGTATCTAAACATGTTTATTAAGGAGAATTTATGAATTTAGTAAAAAAATACACCCCATTAATACTTTTTATAGGGCTGGTTACTCTTGTAATTCTGAATGCATCAAGCTTTATATCAGGGGCAGTATCTCTCTTTGAAGTAACTTCTACCTTGATTTATGGTGCTGTCATTGCTTTTGTGCTCAATGTTCCCATGAAAAAAATTGAAGAATTCCTAGTTAAAATGAAGGTAAAGGCAGGGTTGCGCCGTCCGATTGCTATGGTGCTTGTTTTCCTATCTCTTATCTTAATCGTGATCTGTCTTTTGGTTTTGGTGCTTCCAACCCTTGCTCAGACTATTAGTCAGCTGGGAGCAGTCCTTTCAACAGTCCTGACTCAACTTGGGAAATTGCTAGACAGCTCGGAATTTGTAACCAAAGACATGCTGTCAACTATCGTATCAGGAATTCAGGGACAGTCTAGCTCTATTAGTCAAGCTTTGATAACCTTCTTATCCGGTCTGACTAGTAATATAGGAAATATTTTTTCAAGTATAATGAATGCCTTTCTGATTATAGTATTTACCTTTTTATTTTTATCCAGTAAGGAACATCTGGCAGCGATGACGAGTCGACTTCTAAAAGTTTTTCTTCCAGAGAAGGTGGTGATAAAGTTGACTTACATTGGACAAGTAGCACTAGAGACTTATGACCAATTTTTGATGAGTCAGCTGATTGAAGCAGTTATCATAGGAGTTATGATAGCGGTTGGTTACAGCGTGTTTGGGATACCCTATGGAGTAATGACAGGTATCTTTGCAGGAGTGCTATCGTTCATTCCTTATGTAGGGCCTATGATTGCTTGTGTTGTGGGAGCGATTTTTATCTTCACAGTGAGTCCTACTCAAGCCTTACTTTCTCTTCTTCTATATCAAGTTATACAGCTGATTGAAGGAAACCTTATTTATCCTAGAGTTGTAGGTCAGTCTATTGGTTTGCCAGCCCTTTTCACGCTTGCGGCTGCTAGTATCGGAGGGAATCTTTTCGGACTACTTGGAATGATATTCTTTACCCCCGTATTTGCTGTTATCTATCGACTGGTTAAAGAATTTGTCGTTGCAAAGGAAAATCAGGTAGATTAAGAAAAACTAAATTTAATAAGATATACTGAGAAGAGAGTGAGAGATTCTCTTCTCTTTTATTTTTAAATACTTTTCTACAAAAAGCTATTAGACGTTAAAAAAAGCCTTGGTTTCAAGGCTTATTTCTGTTGATTTAGATGTGCCCCCTGCAGGGCTCGAACCTGCGCCCCATAGCTTAAGAGTCTACTGCTCTACCAACTGAGCTAAGGAGGCAACAGAAAAAGCTGAGAATGTAACTTCCCAGCTATTTTAATATGCCCAAAATGGCAGCTAGATTATTTACGAAAGGCATCAAGGATATAGGTGAAACCAACAATTAAAAATGCAAAGGCAACGACATAAACGACAAAGACACTTGTAGCTACTGGATTGAACAAAATCACTAGACCTAGTAAAAATGCAAGCAACGCTATCCACATGATATGGTTGCCAATAATAGGGAAAATCAATCCCAGACGATTGCCTTTAAAGAAAGCTATAATGGCTTCTACAATTAACCAAATTCCTAAAATAGTTGGAATGACAACTGGCAGCGTCACAAAGCCATAGGCAACGAGGTAAAGAGCTAAGAGAAGATTAACAATCCCTTGGAAAAGATGAGCTGGTGAGCGAAGCTCTTTTGGTACAGAGAAATAGCCTAAAATAGCTGCTATAGAAGAAACCAGTAAACCAAATGCAATCCACCAGCTGTAAGCAACAAGATTAGCTACTGGGTTTGTAAATAGGAAAAGTCCTAAAAGGACAAAAACAACTCCTGCAAGGAATAGCAGTAAACGATTAGAAAATTTCATTTCAATACCCCCTATATAGTATAGTTTGATAATAAAAATATTATACACCTTTTTAGAGGAAATGTCAATAAACAAAATGGAAAATTTGGAAGTTTCAGTCTGATTTATGAAAAGAAAATCAGTTTTTATCATTTTGAAAATAAAAAGAGAAGATAAAATTTGTCTTCTCTACATGAAAATATTGTATGGCATCAAAGCAAAAGTAACTGGCTTTACACTATTTGTTAAGATGTAATTTGGTTCAAAAAGAAAAGATAGATTTAAAAGTGGGGCAAATGATGAGGCAAATCAGTTATAGACAAGCAAAAAAAGCCTTGATTTACAAGGCTTTTTCCTGTTGTTTAGATGCCCCCTGCAGGACTCGAACCTGCGACCCATAGATTAAGAGTCTACTGCTCTACCAACTGAGCTAAGAAGGCAAATAAAAAGCTGTATTGGTGCCGAAACTTCACGGTTTGTATTGAACCCGCACAATTAAGCAGGTGGGCAACTCGCTCTAACTGAAGCTGTTTCCGTGTGAGACGGCCTACATGCTGTTAGAAGACTTTTGTTTCCCTAATAATACAAAAAATAGTCGGTCAACACTTAAGTGTGAAGTCGTACACCACAGCGTTTCTATATTTATATGATACCACTTTTTTTAAAAAATTCAAGAGGAAAATTTATTTTTTTTGAAAAGGATTTCACAAGTTTCTTAATTTATCAATGGTTTCCTTACGTTGGGCTAAGGCCCGTTCGTACTTGCCAGTTTCCTCTGGTGAAAAGTAGCTATGATTGCGAATCTTTTCTGGCAAGTAGTCTTGTTTGACCCAGTGTCCAGGATAGTTGTGTGGATAGAGATAATCTTGGGCGTTCCCCAATTCCTTGCTACCACTGTAGTGACCATCACGCAGGTGTCGGGGAATAGGCAAATGACCTGATGATTTGAGGTCGGCAAGAGCTTTATCCATAGCCACATAGGCTGAGTTGGACTTGGGTGAAAGGGCCAAGTCAATCACGACATTGGCAATGAGGATGCGAGCTTCTGGGAAACCAATCCTTTGTGCAGCATCTAGAGCAGTTACAGTATGGATCTGCGCTTCAGGATTGGCCAAGCCGATATCTTCATAAGCAATCACAGTCAAGCGACGAGCGAGGCTAGGAAGATCCCCAGCTTCAATCAAGCGGGCTGCGTAGTGGAGACTGGCATCCACATCCGAGCCGCGAATGGATTTTTGCAGGGCTGAAAGGACATCATAGTGACCGTCCCCATCCTTGTCCATAGTAATATAGCTTCGCTGGAGGCTATTTTCCATAATATCAAGCGTGATATGGCGGATACCATTGTCATTCTCAGGGGTAGAGAGAACAGCCAAATCTAGTGAATTAAAGGCAGAACGGAGGTCTCCATTGGTAGAGGTTGCGATAAAATCCAGCGCATCCCCATCTAGCTCAACTGGGAAGTCAAAACCACGCTCAGGATTAGTGAGAGCGATCTGAATCGCTTCTTTAACATCTTGATTGGCCAAGGGTTCTAACTCAAAAATCTGAACACGGCTACGAATGGCTGGAGTGACAGAAAAGAAGGGATTTTCAGTTGTGGCCCCAATCATGATAACCAGACCACTTTCCAAGAGTGGCAGAAGAAAGTCTTGCTTGGTCTTATCGAGACGATGAATCTCGTCCAGTAATAGGACTAATCCTCCTGAGAATTTAGCTTCTTCAGCGATTTCTTGGAGACGTTTTTTACTATCAACAGTGGCATTGAAGGTCCGAAAGGCATACTTGGTGGTTCCAGCGATGGCTGAGGCAATACTGGTCTTACCAATACCTGGAGGTCCGTAGAGAATCATGGAGGACAGACGATTGGCTTCCACCATGCGACGGATAATTTTTCCTGGTCCGACCAGATGCTCCTGACCGATGACCTGGTCGATAGTTTTTGGGCGCATGTGAAGCGCGAGATTGTCTGGCATAGCAGTCCTTTCTAACATGGATTTTCTGATGTATATGTGGTAAGATGGTAGTATCTATTTTAGCATATTTCCGAGTAATCGGGGCGATTTAAGAGTCGCATAGAAAGAGGACAAAATGGCAACATACGGATTTTTAGATGTTTTAGAGGAAGAATTGGACAAGAACTTTCCCTTTGACTTTGAGATTAGCTGGGACAAGCGCAATCATGCAGTTGAAGTGAGTTTTTTATTGGAAGCACAAAATGCTGCGGGAGTAGAGATGCTAGACGAGGACGGAGAGGTCTCATCAGACGACATTCTCTTTGAAGAAGCAGTCCTTTTCTACAATCCTGCCAAGTCAACAGTCAATGAGGAAGACTATTTGACAGTTATCCCTTACCTACCTAAAAAAGGTTTTTCTCGTGAGTTTCTAGCTTATTTTGCGCTATTCCTCAAAGACACTGCAGAGGTTGGGCTGGATGCGCTTATGGACTTTTTGGAAGACCCAGAAGCAGAAGAGTTCGTCATGGAATGGAACCAAGAAGTCTTTGAAGAAGGAAAAGTCGGCTTGGAAGAAGGAGAATTTTATCCTTATCCGAGGTATTAGAAACTAGTGAGGAAGTATATGAAGAAAATAGGTTTGTATCTTATTTCTGGTCTGTCCTTTGTTTTTTTGATGCTAGGATTTGCTTTTGGAACAATTGCCTTTAAAGAGTTAGATTTTTCGTTTGTCTTTGTTCCAGGCTACCTATTTACTTTTTTCAGCATCTATCTGATATTTATCCTTCATGAGCTGGGGCATGCAGTCTGCGGTTACCTGACAGGCTATCGACTGGTGGCTTTTGGATTAGGGAATTTTCTTCTGACCAAAAAGTCAGGTGAGTTTTCTCTTAGTCGAACAGCTGTTCTCAAAAATGTTGGTGCTCAGTATATTGGATTGAAAGAAGATGAAAGTGATCAAAGAATCATCCTGATGCTTGCAGGCGGCTTGGTAGTTCATCTTGGTTTGATTTTATTGGCGATATTGTATGGATTTTTGACAAGAAACTGGTATTTTGCGGCTACTTGGATTTGTCTAAATCTATCTTTTCTTCTCATCAATGCTAAGCCAGTTGGGATTACCGATGGAGCAAAAATTTTGGAATTGCTACAACACCCTGAAAATACCCAATACGCCTACTTGGTGTTGAGGCATTCTGCCCAGACCTTGCTAGCTCCTCAAGAATATGATTTGAAAGACTTTATCATGCCTGTTGATGAGAATGCGAGAGGGAGTTTTGCAGAAAGTGTTCAGACTCTCCAGGGCTTGGTATTCATATTGGATGATAATATAGAACTTGCTAAGCGACAGTTTCAGTCTTTGCTAGAGAAAACAGATAATCCAATGTCTAAAACGATTTCTCAATTATACCTTCTTCACATTGCCTTGCTAGAAGGAGATCATGAAAAAGCGGAGGAGTATGCAAGTAATCGAGGAGTTAAATCCTTTTTGTCTCTAAAAATGGCAGACATGCAGATCATTCAAGCCTGGTATCAATTTAAGGCAAGGAAAGACATGGCTCAAACTCGCAAGGCTATGAAGATTGCTAGACAGAAAATGAATACTAGTCGCATGTTGCGAGATGAGAAAGGCTACTATGCAAACTGGTTAGAGGAGCTGGAGAAGGCATTAGCTGAAGGAGTTTGATATGGAAATAGAAATTTCTGATTTTACAGGTTGCAAAATTGCCCTCTTTTGTGGTGATAAGCTCTTAACTATCTTACGTGATGACAAATTAAACATTCCATACCCTAATACCTGGGAATTGCCAGGTGGCGGACGAGAGGGTGATGAAAGTCCTTTTGAGTGCGTGGCGCGTGAAGTTTATGAAGAACTAGGCATTCATCTGACTGAGGATTGTCTGCTTTGGAGTAAGGTGTACCCAAGTATGCTTTTTGAGGGGAAGGAGTCAGTCTTTCTAGTTGGAAAGTTGGCTCAGGAACAGTTTGACAAGATTGTCTTTGGTGACGAAGGACAGGGCTATAAACTGATGAGCATTGATGAGTTTCTTGGCTCAGATAAGGTCGTACCTCAGTTGCAGGATAGGATGAAGGATTATATGGAGGAAATAAAATGATTTTTGCAATTGCAACAACGACGTTAAATAAGGAAGTTAAACGCAAACTAAAAACTGGACAATATTCTAGAGAAGAAGCTGCATTTATTTATATGGAGTATTTAAAGTTAAAGAAGCAGAGAGTAAGAGGTACAAAAGTAGCTGGGATTGCTATGGCTGTTAATTGGGGATTAATGCTTGTTTTACCCTTACTGAGTGGTAGAGGTCTCGTACTGCCTCTTTCAGTATATTTTTTACTTTTGATACTGTTAGTAGGAATTCTTCTATTTGTTTATTATCTTATGTTTGGTATTTTTAAACAGCAGATTCATAGCGCGATGAAAGAACACTATACAGATGTGATTGAAGAATTTAAAGGTCAGTAAAACAGCGTGTGGAAGAGTATAGAAGTACTAGTTGAGAGAGTGTGTATTTGGGGGTAGTAGTATGATTCAGATTGTCCGAGCAGGAGCAGAGGATTTAGAAACCGTAATTGCCATTCAAAGAGCTAGCTTTAAGGCTGTCTATGAGAAATATCAAGATGAGTATGATCCCTATCTAGAGGATCGTGAACGAATCAAGTGGAAATTGGTTGAGCGTCCCAATAGCTATTACTACTTTTTGAAAGAAAAGGGCGAAAATATCGGATTTTTACGAGTTCAGACCAATGAGGGATTGACGGAGGCTTGGTTAGGAACTGCAGCGATTTTGCCCCAGTATCAAGGAAAAGGTTATGGTTCTGAGGGATTGAGATTACTGGAAAAGGAATTTCCAACGATTAAACAGTGGGATTTGTGTACGGTATTACAGGATGCGGGCATGGTCGCTTTTTATGAAAAAAATGGCTACCGTCAAACCCATATCGAGCCTGAAAAAGAAGGTATGGATATGGTTTACATGAAAAAATTGATTGACAAATAGAAAGGATGGTTCGGTTACATTTCTAAACTGAACCCGCCCTAAACACTGTGCCAAAAAGATAAACTTCTCATAGACACAAGCGTCTTCAGAGAGTTTCCTATTTTGGCCTTGTGTTTTACGGGCTTGGTATCTTAATGATGGAAACATGGCAAGAGTTAAAAGTTACAGTGAAGCGTGAGGGGGAGGAGCTGGTCTCCAATCTCTTGATTGAGCTGGGGGCGCAAGGTGTTGCGATCGAAGACAGTATGGACTATGTGGGGAATGTGGATCGCTTCGGTGAGATTTTCCCAGAGGTTGAGCAACAAGAAGAAATCGTGGTGACAGCCTACTATCCTGACACGGTTGATGTAGCAGTGGTTGAGGCAGATTTGCAGGCTCGCCTGGCAGAATTGACAGACTTTATGGATCTAGGAGAGGTCAAGATGGGCACGACTGACTTGGCTGAGGAAGACTGGGCAGACAACTGGAAGAAATATTATGAACCAGCTCGCATTACTCATGACTTGACCATTGTGCCGTCCTGGACGGACTATGAGGCGACTGCTGGAGAAAAGATTATCAAGTTGGATCCTGGTATGGCCTTTGGTACGGGTACTCATCCAACGACCAAGATGAGCCTTTTTGCCTTGGAGCAGGTTCTTCGTGGTGGCGAAACGGTGCTAGATGTGGGTACTGGATCAGGTGTCCTTTCTATTGCCAGCTCGCTGCTTGGTGCCAAGGAAATTTTCGCCTATGACCTGGATGATGTGGCGGTTCGGGTGGCTCAGGAAAATATCGAGCTCAACCCTGGCATGGAAAACATCCATGTTGCTGCTGGAGATTTGCTCAAGGGTGTGGAGATTGAAGCAGATGTCATTGTGGCCAATATCTTGGCGGATATTCTCATTCATCTGACAGACGATGCTTATCGTTTGGTCAAGGATGAAGGCTACCTCATCATGAGTGGCATTATCAAGGACAAGTGGGACATGGTGCGCGAGTCGGCTGAGTCAGCTGGATTTTTCCTTGAAACTCACATGATTCAAGGGGAATGGAATGCCTGTGTCTTTAAGAAAACCAAGGATATTTCTGGTGTGATTGGAGGCTAGCATGCAGCAGTATTTTGTCAAAGGCAGTGCAATCTCTCCTGTCACTATTGAGGACAAGGAAACCAGCAAGCATATGTTTCAGGTCATGCGCTTGAAAGAAGATGATGAGGTGACCTTAGTCTTTGATGATGGCGTCAAGCGCTTGGCGCGCGTGCTTGATGTGGAAGCACGTCAGTTTGAATTGGTTGAAGAATTAGTTGACAATGTGGAACTGCCAATCCAAGTGACCATCGCATCTGGATTTCCCAAGGGAGACAAGCTGGAGTTCATCACTCAAAAAGTGACGGAACTAGGAGCTAGCCAAATCTGGGCATTTCCTGCCGACTGGTCAGTTGCCAAATGGGACGGCAAGAAACTAGGCAAAAAGGTTGAAAAACTAGAAAAAATCGCCCTGGGAGCTGCCGAGCAAAGCAAGCGGAATCTGGTTCCAAGTATCAAACTTTTCGAGAAAAAAGCAGATTTTCTAACCCAGCTGGACCAGTTTGACTCTATCATAGTAGCCTATGAAGAATCAGCAAAAGAGGGAGAAGCCGCTGCGCTCTTACAAGCAGTCACTGGTCTTGAAAAAGGAGCCAAATTGCTCTTTATCTTTGGCCCAGAAGGCGGTCTGTCACCTGCAGAAATTGAAAGTTTTGAAGCTAAAGGAGCTGTTCTTGCAGGACTTGGCCCTCGCATTCTAAGAGCAGAAACAGCCCCGCTTTACGCCTTATCAGCCCTTAGTGTTTTAGTAGAATTAGAAAAATAAGAGGAAGAAAATGGAACAAAAACACCGTTCAGAATTTCCAGAGAAGGAACTTTGGGATTTAACCGCCCTATACCAAGATCGTGAGGATTTCTTGCGTGCAATCGAGAAAACGCGCGAAGACATCAACCAATTTAGCCGTGACTACAAGAGCAATCTTCACACTTTTGAGGATTTCGAGAAGGCCTTTGCAGAATTGGAACAAATTTATATTCAGATGAGCCATATTGGCAATTATGCCTTTATGCCTCAGACGACAGACTATAGCAATGAAGAATTTGCCAATATTGCCCAGGCTGGGATGGACTTTGAGACAGATGCCAGCGTAGCCTTGACCTTCTTTGACGACGCCTTGGTGGCTGCAGACGAGGAAGACTTGGACCGTTTGGGTGAATTGCCTCACTTGACGGCAGCCATTCGTCAGGCCAAAATCAAAAAAGCCCACTATCTAGGGGCTGATGTGGAAAAGGCATTGACAAATCTGGGTGAAGTCTTCTACAGCCCACAGGACATTTACACTAAGATGCGAGCTGGGGACTTTGAAATGGCTGACTTTGAAGCCCATGGCAAGACCTACAAAAATAGCTTTGTTACCTATGAAAATTTCTACCAAAACCACGAGGACGCTGAGGTTCGTGAGAAATCTTTCCGTTCTTTTTCAGAGGGACTCCGTAAGCACCAAAATACGGCTGCGGCAGCCTATTTAGCCCAAGTCAAGTCTGAGAAATTGTTGGCAGATATGAAGGGCTATGACTCAGTTTTTGACTATCTTCTGGCTGAGCAAGAAGTTGACCGTGCCATGTTTGACCGCCAGATTGACCTCATCATGCAAGAATTTGCGCCAGTTGCTCAGAGGTACCTCAAGCATGTTGCCAAGGTCAATGGTCTTGAAAAGATGACCTTTGCAGACTGGAAATTGGATTTGGACAGCGCTCTTAATCCTGAAGTGACTATTGATGACGCCTATGATTTGGTCATGAAGTCAGTAGAACCTTTGGGGCAAGAATATTGTCAGGAAGTTGCTCGCTATCAAGAAGAGCGCTGGGTGGACTTCGCTGCCAATAGTGGCAAGGATTCTGGCGGGTATGCGGCGGACCCATATCGCGTGCACCCTTATGTCCTCATGAGCTGGACTGGTCGTTTGAGCGATGTCTATACCTTGATTCATGAAATTGGGCATTCTGGTCAATTCATCTTTTCTGACAATCACCAAAGTTACTTCAATGCCCACATGTCAACCTACTATGTCGAAGCGCCATCAACCTTCAATGAATTGCTTCTCAGTGACTACTTGGAGCACCAATCGGACGACCCACGTCAAAAACGATTTGCCCTTGCCCACCGCTTAACAGATACCTACTTCCATAATTTCATCACCCACCTCTTGGAAGCAGCCTTCCAGCGTAAGGTTTATACATTGATTGAAGAAGGGGAAACCTTTGGAGCAAGCAAGCTCAACAGCATTATGAAGGAAGTTTTGACAGATTTCTGGGGAGATGCTATTGAGATTGATGACGATGCAGCCTTGACTTGGATGCGCCAAGCTCACTACTACATGGGCTTGTATAGCTACACCTACTCTGCTGGCCTTGTCATCTCAACAGCTGGTTACCTTCATCTGAAACATTCAGAAACCGGAGCTGAAGATTGGATCAATCTCCTTAAATCAGGTGGTAGTAAGACACCGCTTGAGTCAGCCATGATTATCGGAGCGGATATCTCAACAGACAAACCACTCCGTGATACCATCCAATTCTTGTCAGACACAGTTGACCAGATTATCGCCTACAGTGCTGAGTTGGGGAATAAAATCATAAAAGTGCAACAATAGAATTATATTGTTGAGATTTTAGAATGATATTTATTTTTGGTGGTGATTAAAAAAAATTGAAGCAGGAATAGTATTGGTATTCTCTGTACTTTTATTTATACTATATAATAAGATCGTCCTAAAAATAGCTGAAGTCTGTACTCCTAAATACTCTCCTGAGAAGGAGTTATGTAGAGAGTACAGATGAAGAGTTACTCGTTTTATTTTGAAATATAAGTAAATATGTTAAAATTAATAATGTAAACGTTTTTAAAGAAAGGTTAATTTTATGAAAAAGGAACAAGTGCTGATTGGTTTGGGAGTTGCAACTGCAATAGTAACTACTTTTAATGGTCATGTCCAAGCAGATGAGGTTACAAATAAACAATCGAATAAAACTACTGTCAGTCAATCAGAGACCAAAAAGGATGTTGAAGTTTCAGAATCAGACGTTAAAAAGGCAGAAGTCAAACTAAATCAAGCAATTGAGGAAGAAAAGAATGCTCAGAAGATTGTTGATAAAACGCAACAAGAGTATGCATCTGCTGTAACAAATAAGAACAAAGCAGATGACGCTTTGAAACAAGCTCAAGAATTTGCTAAACAAGCTACACCTGAGAAAATTAAAAATGCAGAAAAGGATCTTGCCGCAAAACAAGTAACTGTCAAGAAAGCCGAAGAAAATTTGGCTGGAGTAAAACAAGGTGAGAAACAAGCTCAGACAAGTGTCGAGAACCAACAAACAGTTGTTAATAAGGCAAAAACTCAGGTTGATCAAAGAGCAGCAGACGTAAAAAAGGCACAAGACAAAGTAAGGGTAGCAGAGAAAGCTTTTGATTGGAATACATTACGTGAGGTGCAACAAACTGCTGAGAAATTAGATGCGAAGGTGAAAGCTGACCAAGCTAAAGTGAGTTCTTTAACTAGTGAGTTCTCAAAAGCACAACAAGAAAGAAAAGCACTTGTAGAAAGAGGAAATAAGAACCGTTCTACTCTTGAAAAGAATTTAAAATCAGCTGGGAATGAGTTTTTAACAGTTACGGTCCCTCACGAGATTCAATCAAATTCTGTTAGCGAGAGTGATTCCAAGACTCCGCCACTTGAGGAAAAAACTTTCGTAGGAAGAGATGGAAAGACCCTTTATGTTGCTGCGAACGAAGATGTGAATTTTAGCGGAGAAAGAACAGAAACTATCGTTGTCTCATCTAAAGATTATGTCAACGTTCCTCATGTGATTGATTATAAAAAGGTTTCTGAAGAAGTTCGTAAATACTTAATTGAATTGCGTAGAATCAATGGTATTGATATTCCAGTGCCAGCTGTGACTGACAAGGCTTTGAGATATGGAAAAGCAAGAGCAAATGAAATGGTGGCAAATAATAAATTGTCACATGATACAAAATTGAAAAATCAAGATTTTGGTTTTAAGGATGCGACTGAAAATGCAACAGCTGGTTCGGTTCCAGAAAAGAGTGTATTAAGTGAAAAAGAACTTGCTTATAAAGAGGTCTTATCTTACTTTAATGATTATAGTAATGCCTCGTTATATGGCTCATCAACTCCGAAAGAATCAAATACATTTAACTATGGTCATAGAATTCCATTGCTAGCAGCTTCTGGGACAGGGATGGCTGTCGGAGCATCCTCTAGCGAAAAAACAAGCTATGGAAATTATGGAGTATTAACATTTATTAGTGAAAATAAAGATGTTTATAGTACCCTACCTTCTGTGATTAGTCCATCTGAAAGAAGAAGTTATGTTTATAATGGTGAGACATATTATTATGATCCAAGCGATTCATATTCTCTAGCAAGAGCAGAAAATAAAGATAGTAATCCAGATTATAGCGAATTTTACTTTAATGGGAAACGAGTAAAATTCTTGCCTAAAATAACCTTCCGTTATGTTTGGAATGAAATCACACATCCTAAAAATCCAGCCTATACTAAAGCTAAAGAGGCTCTGGATAATTTTAACAGAAAACAAAGGAATGAAGAGACCATAGTAAATGGAAAAATATCGTCTTTCAACAATAATCTTACCATTGCTAAAACGACTTTAGATAAAGATAAAAAAGAACTAGACAAATCTAAAAAACGTCTTGTGGATTTGACAAAACAAAATGAAGCTAAGCTAAACGTTTTGAAATCAGCACAAGCAGAATTGAGTAAACAACAAACTTTGCTGAGTGCTGCTAAAACTGAGTTTTTGAAACAAGAGACTGAACTAAATCGATTGAAAGTAGTCAAAAACGATAAGATAAAATTCGTTAAGACTGCTGAACAATCACTTAAAAATGCTAAAAAAGAGTTGGATACAGAACATCAATATGTTACAAATCTCAAAAATGCTCCAAAAAAACTCGATGAAGCTAAAAAAAGTTTGATTATCGCTAAACAGAAGTTTGAGGAATCAAAAAAAGCACTTGAAAATGCAAATGCTAAATTAAAAAATGCAAAAGTTAAAAAGGAAACTGCTAAGAAAGAATACATCAAAGTATCTGAAGCCTATAAGTTAAAAGTAAGACTTGCTTCAAAAGGAAGTTGGATTCAATCATCTGGTCGTTGGTGGTATAGACATAACAATGGTTCCTATACATCTAATGGTTGGGAACTAATCGACAGTACATGGTATTATTTTGACAGTTCAGGATGGATGCAAACAGGCTGGGTAAAAACAGGCGGTTCATGGTATTATCTTAATTCTTCAGGTGGAATGCAAACAGGCTGGGTAAAAACAGGTGGATTATGGTATTACCTCAATTCTTCAGGAGCAATGCAAACAGGTTGGTTTAGTGTCTCAGGGAAATGGTACTATGCATATGGTTCAGGTGCCTTAGCAATCAGTACAACTACACCAGATGGATATCATGTCAATTATAATGGGGAATGGATTAAATAGAGAGTTCTATGCTATTTAAAAAGATTAATACAAACTCTCATTTTATTCAGTATAGTATAACCATCAAATATAGAGATTTACAACTAATTGCAATACATTAAAAATATACAAATTTTGAAAACAATATTGCAACATATATAAAATTTACAATCAATTTTCTTGAAACCCTTTCCTTCTTTTGATAGACTAATACATAGTTTGAAAAAAGGAGACTTATCATGAAAAAATTTGTTGCTGAATTAATCGGTACATTTATGCTTGTGTTCATCGGGACAGGAGCCGTTGTTTTTGGAAATGGTCTTAATGGCCTTGGACACCTTGGAATTGCTTTTGCCTTTGGTTTAGCAATTGTGGTTGCAGCTTTCTCAATCGGAACTGTTTCAGGTGCTCACTTGAACCCAGCTGTTTCAATTGCTATGTTTGTAAACAAACGTTTGTCATCTTCAGAACTTGTAAACTACATCCTTGGACAAGTAGTTGGAGCTTTCCTTGCGTCAGCTGCAGTATTCTTCCTCTTGTCTAACTCAGGCATGTCAACTGCTAGTCTTGGTGAAAATGCCTTGGCAAACGGTGTCACTGTCTTTGGTGGATTCTTGTTTGAAGTCATCGCAACTTTCTTGTTTGTCCTAGTTATCATGACCGTGACTTCAGAAAGCAAGGGAAATGGTGCGATTGCTGGTTTAGTAATCGGTTTGTCCTTGATGGCCATGATCCTTGTGGGATTGAACATTACTGGCCTTTCAGTAAACCCAGCTCGTAGCTTGGCTCCTGCTGTCTTGGTCGGTGGCACAGCCCTTCAACAAGTATGGATTTTCATACTTGCTCCAATTGTTGGTGGCGTTCTTGCAGCACTTGTTGCGAAAAATTTCCTTGGAACAGAAGAATAATTGAAACTCAAAAAGCCTTGCTCCTCAGTCTGAGGAACAGGGCTTTTTCTATGCAAACAAAAAAGCACTCCCATTTTGAATGGGAGTGTCTCGTGATTAGCTCAATTCAGCAATGATGGCCTTGATTTGTTCTGCAGTGTGAACTCCAGCAACTTGTTTCACCACTTGTCCGTCTTTTTTGAAGAGAAGGGTTGGGATAGACATGATTCCAAAGGCACGAGCTGTGTTTGGATTTTCATCTACGTCCATTTTAACGATTTTCAAGACATCTTCTGAAAGTTCTTCAGACAATTTATCCAAGATTGGACCTTGCATACGACATGGACCACACCAAGTTGCCCAGAAGTCTACCAAGACCAAACCGTCTTTTGTTTCTTGTTCAAATGTTGCATCTGTAATTGCTTTTGCCATTGTATTTCTCCTTTTTTAGTTATATTGGCTTAAATCTTGTTTCATGAGATAGAAGAAAACATCTCCATAAGTCCCATGGTAGTCCAAATCATGACCATTGTAGGTTAATTTTTGGACAGGGTAGTAGTCTGCGACGCCGATAAGGCAGGCGTGTTGAGAACGTTCAAAGTCTTGGTAAGACTCGAAAGTCATGCTTCTCTCTTGTTTGCTTGCGTCTAGATAAGTAATTTCGATCATATAAAACTCCTTTGTTCGATCTTGACTTTATTGTACTCCTTGAAAAGAGGAATGTCAAGAAAAATGATTGCGCACGCAACTTTTTTTAAAAAAATCTGATTACGAAATGAAATCAAGGCTCATTTCCAGTCTTTCTTCGACAGCCTTTTGCAGGTAAGCTAGAGTTGTCTGTCCCTCGTCAGTCAGGCAGATAAAGCTAGCCCGTCTATCCTGATCGCAACACCGACGACTAAGCAGGCCACAGTTTTTCTCTTCCAGGCGAGTCACCATTCGAGAAACTGCGCTTGGACTGAGATGAAGCTTATCTGGCAGGTCAATCTGCCGTAAAGATTTTTCATCAGCTAGGTCCAGATAGTAGAGCAGGTAAAACTCTTTCAAGGTCAACCTTTGTTCACTCTGCTGGGCAATAGTTTCTTCCAATAAGGCTTCCATTTCCTTTTGACGGCGGTTGTAGTCAAACCACTTTTCCAAATAGGTCATTGCTTTCTCCTTTCTTTTCAAAGTAAAAATCACAAAGTCATTACTGATTATCTTTGTAACACAAGATGATTGCGCATGCAATGATTATACTACTTTTAACTAAGTCTTGCAAGAAAGAAGAATTGCAATATTTCCTTGAAATTTTCTGAAAAAAGAGTAAACTGGTATGCAAGAAGTCTATTTCGTGGAGTTTAGGATGAAATTATATGTTCAATTAATGATTCTCTTTGTGATTTCTCTAATCGGTGAGGGAATCTCTAGTTTCTTTCATCTGCCCATCCCAGGCAGTATTATCGGCTTGATTATTCTCTTTCTAGCCCTGCAATTCAGGTGGCTAAGGACCAGGCATGTCAATATGGTCGGGAATTTCTTGTTGGCCAATATGACTATTCTCTTTTTGCCGCCGGCAGTGGGAATCATGGAAAAGTTTGATGTCATTGCCCCCTATCTCTTGCCCATCGTCTTGATTGTCTTTTTTGCGGCAGTCATCAACATTGTACTCATTGCCCTAGTGGTTCAGTTTATCAAGCGACGATTTGAGGGAGATTATGAGAAAGGAGATGCCAAATGAACGAATTTGTATCCAATCCTCTGTTTGGGATTGCATTATCTATCCTAGCTTATCTAGTGGGGATGTTGATTTACAGACGTTTTCCCCATCCATTGACAACACCCTTGCTGTTGTCGGCTATTTTTATCATTATTTTCCTTAAGGCGACGGGTATTTCTTATCAAGATTATTACCAAGGTGGGGTTTATCTGAACAACTTGATTGTCCCATCAACCGTGGCTCTAGGAATTCCGCTTTACAAGAGTTTTCACCTGATGAAGCACCATGCTCGAAGTATTCTCTTTGGTAGTCTGCTGGCAGTAGTTGTCAATACTTGCTTCACTGCCATAGTAGCGAAAATATTTGGTATGGATTTTTTCCTAGCCATTTCTCTCTTTCCCAAGTCAGTGACAACCGCCATGGCAGTGGGAATCACAGAAAAATTGCAAGGATTAACAACTGTAACCTTGGTCGTCGTAGTAGCGACTGGGATCTTAACCAGTGTTATCGGACCAACCCTTTTGAAGTGGTTGAAAATTGATGATCCAGTTGCGGTGGGACTTTCCCTCGGTGGGACCGGTCATGCTGTCGGAACGGGTACGGCCTTTCGATACGGCTCTGTAGCAGGGGCCATGGGTGGCTTGGCAATCGGTGTCACTGGAATTCTTTATGTCTTCGTCAGTCCCATTGTAGCCAGTTTGATCTTAAGTTAAAAAGCAAGGAAGCAGACTTCCTTGCTTTTTCCAATTTTACTTTGTAGAGATTTATTTTTCTTTGCTTAAATGAATGACTTGATCGTAGCGTTTTAAGTCTTCTTCTGTATAGTGGTGAATGACTTCAATTACCGTCTGAGGTAGCGAGAAGAGGAGGTCGCTAATCTTTTTGCTATTCTCTAAGTCAAGATTGGCCTTAATCTCATCAGCCAAGATGAGTTGGCTGTCGTGATAGAGCGCGCGAGCGATTTCGAGTCGTTGTTTTTCGCCACCGGATAGACTTTCATTGCTGAGAGTTCGATTTTTCAAATGTTCTAAACCAGTTGTCTTGAGGATATGATTCAGCCTTTCTCGTTTTTTAGGCATTCCTAGAAGGATATTGTCTTCCAGAGATAAAGTGTCAAAATAATGGCTATCTTGGAGGATATAGGAGCTAACGCTGGTGATTTCTTGGCGTGAAAGGCTTTTGCCAGCAAATGCAATCCATCCACTGGTCGGAGACACCTCGCCATGAATGGTATTGAGTAAGGTCGTTTTTCCAGAGCCACTTTCCCCGATAATGGCTATTTTTTCTCCTTGCTTGATGTACATGGAAAGAGGGGATAAAAGAACCTGTCCTTCTTTTACTAGAGAGATATTCTCTAGTTGGATGGGATAAATGTTTTGGAAGGTGCTAGCAGAAATAGGACTAGAATTTGTCAAAAGTACTTGGTACTTTTCACAGAGGTATTGTGTCGCCTTGCGAGTATTTGTAAAGTAGGCTAATTCTTGGAACTGATAGCCAATATTGTGAGAAACGAGATAAATGGCTACAAAACTGGCTGCGTTTAAATAACCATAATAGGTCATGAAACCACCGATGACGATAGGGGAAACGGAGCAAAAGGCATCGATGCTATTGATAAAGAGACTGTTTAGGGTACGTTGTTTCTCATATCTTATTTCCGCATCCAGACTAGCATGTAACTGATTTTGATAGCGGGCAAAAAAGAAGTCCTGTCCCTGATAATGACGAATCTGCTGGTTTCCTCTAATAAAGTTTGTGAGGCTAGTTAGGTAGCTCTGATTCATTTTTGATCGCTTTTCAGAAAGTGAGTCCAGGCGTTTTGACCCGATGGCACTGCAGAGGACGGGAAAGGAGTAGAAGAGAATAAAAATCAAGCCCAGGTAAAAATTAGTCCACAGAGCATAGAGGATGGAGACGGTTGTGAAACCAAGAGAAGAAATAATGATAACGGTCGGTTCAATATAGCTTTTTTCTAACTGGCTGACGTCGTTTTCTAAATCAGACAAAATATCCTTTTCAGCAATATCATAACTGCTGAGGAATCGCTTGAAAATAGCGCTTTTAATTCCATATTTGAAATCAGTAATCAAACGAGCGTAGTAATAGCGTTTTCCAGCTAGCCCCAGTAAGAGGATGAGGTTTCCAAGAATCCCCAAAATCAAAACTTTCCAAAGAAGTTCCAGTTCTTGATTGGTAAAACTAGCAACGATACTCTGAATGAGCGCTGGCGTAATAATCGCTTCCAGCCATGTGATTGCAATCGAAAAGAAGTAAAGTGTTAAGTGTTTCTTTGTGACATAGGTTCTTAGCATAAAGAGTAGACCTCCTAATCAATATACAGTAATCAGTCTTAAAGTTATTATACTCCTTTTTATCCACATTTTCATACAAAATATCTAAAAGAAAAGATCTAGCGATTCAGAGTCGCTAGACCTTTAACTTATTGCAAGTTAACCTTGTTTTTCAAGATGTAGTAGGTTCCGAGGTAATAGATCGTCGCTAGAACGAGATCACGAAGGATTTCTACTCCAATCATCGTATGAAAGTCGTTTTCGATTCGTAAGAAGAAGGTGATATAACCAATAACGATGGCAATGACGATATAGGCTAGAATCCCCATAGCTGTTCGATACTCATTAAAGAGTTGACCGATTGAGATTGCGAGGTAGATGGACAAGATCCATGTAATCGAACCGACAAGTAGTGAAACCACATAAAGTCCACCGTAACTGAGGTAAGGGGAAATGAAGTTATAGAAGGCAGTGAAGTCTTTTTCTATTGGTGTTAAGAAGATGATGATCAATATACTCAAGATAAAGACGATATAGCTTAAGATGGACCAGACAAGGCCGCCTAAAAGTTTTGCGGTGATGATTTGGTGCTCAGAGACAGGCAAAGTCAAGGTCAAGTAACCTTGGCGATCATAGACACTGCCCTTAAATCTTCGGATGATTAAAAAGATTGTTGCAATCCAAAGAGTGACGCTGAGTCCTCCAAATACCAAAATTAAAAATCCTAATAGGTAGGAGGGATCATTACCATAACTAGTGTAGTGCTGACTGATACCAGAAAAGGATATTCCAATCAAAACTGAAATTGCAAGTACAGCACCGTAGAGTGCAAGATACCATTTATTGATATTTTTAAATTCATAACGAACTAAATTCCAAAACATAATAATCTCCTTTGCTTAGGCTTTAAATTCCTGGCGGAAGAGCTGGTCAATTGATTCGCCTGACTCGTAACGAATATCATCGACATTTCCTTGGCGGACGACTTTTCCGTCTTTGAGGAAGATGATCTCATCCAATATTGGCTCAATATCTGAAATCAAGTGGGTTGAAATCAGCACCGTAGAGGTTGGTGAGTAGTTGTTAATGATGGTATTGAGGATATAGTCACGGGCAGCTGGATCCACGCCTCCGATCGGTTCGTCGAGAACGTAGAGGTGGGCTTCGCGGCTCATAACCAGGATGAGTTGAACTTTTTCCTTGTTCCCTTTTGATAGTTTCTTGAGGCGACTGTTCTCATCAATGCCAAGATCAGCTAACAGGTGTTGGGCTCTTTCGAGATTAAAATCCTGATAGAAGGTTTTAAAATAGGTTAGAGCATCCTTGACCTTCATCTCTTCATTGAGATAAGTCGTGTCAGGCAGATAGGAGACGATCGCCTTGGTAGCAGGACTTGGATCCTGTCCGTTAATGAGGACACGTCCTTTATTTGGCTGAAGGAGGCCATTGATCAGTTTGATCAAGGTTGTTTTTCCGGATCCGTTTGGTCCAAGGAGCCCGACAATCTTTCCGGCTGAGATCTCTAGTGAGATATTGTTAAGTGCCGCAGTTGCTCCATATGATTTTGTTACATTTTCAAGTGCTAGTAGTGTCATAGTCTTAAACTCCTTTAATATAGTCGCTTAATACATTTGGCAGTTCTTCTTTTTGGTAGCCAAATTGAAGCATGCAAGAGACAAAGTGTTGCAGTTGCTCCTCAGAAAGTTGTTTGCGGGACTGAACGATGAGGTCCAAATCCTCTGTGACAAAACGACCAGTTGTCCGCTTGCTGTATACAAATCCTTCACGTTCAAGGTCAGACAAGGCGCGCTGGATGGTATTGGGATTGACCCCAGCCTCGCTCGCCAAATCTCTCACGGTAGGGAGCTGTTGGTTGGGTTCCAGTTCATGGGAAACAATCTGTAATTTGATTTTTTCCATAATCTGTAAATAAATCGGTTTTGTATTATCAAATGACCAGGACATCATAGTCTCCTTTCTTTGTCTTTGTTGTTCTAATCAAATAATACAATAAAACAAAAAACTTGTCAAGTAAAAATAAGAATTGTTTTGGGAATTGCTCAAAAAATGGTATAATGAAAAGAAAACGACAAGGAGGGAAATGCATGCGTTGTCCAAAATGTGGAGCTACCAAGTCTAGTGTTGTTGATAGTCGACAAGCCGAAGAAGGAAATACCATCCGCAGAAGACGTGAGTGCGACGAGTGTCAGCATCGTTTTACAACCTATGAACGAGTAGAAGAAAGAACGCTGGTTGTCGTCAAAAAAGACGGTACGCGAGAGCAGTTTTCGAGAGATAAAATCTTTAATGGGATTATCCGCTCAGCCCAGAAGCGTCCTGTGTCAAGTGATGAAATCAACATGGTGGTCAATCGCATCGAACAAAAACTCCGTAGTCGCAGTGAGAATGAGATCCAAAGTGAATATATTGGGTCTTTAGTCATGGAAGAATTGGCAGAGCTTGATGAGATTACCTATGTTCGTTTTGCCAGTGTTTACCGTAGCTTTAAGGATGTGAGTGAGTTGGAGAGTCTGCTCCAGCAGATCACCCAGTCCTCTAAAAAGAAAAAGGAAAAATAGATGAAACCAAATGACCGTTTTTCTTTTCTAAAGAATAATCGGGTGTCGCAAGATACCTCTTCTCTGGTGCAGTGCTACCTCCCGATTATCGGTCAGGAGGCGCTGAGCCTCTATCTATATGCCATTACCTTTTGGGATGGTGGGCAAAAGGAGCACCTCTTTTCCCATATCCTCAATCACTTAAACTTTGGCATGCCTACCTTGCTCCAATCCTTTAAAGTCTTATCTGCTTTGGATTTGTTGACCCTTTATCAGAAGGGGGAGAACTATGAATTACAGCTTCATTCTCCCCTCTCCAGTCAGGAATTCCTAAGTCATTCTGTCTATAGTAGACTCTTGGAGAGGAAGATTGGGGATACAGCTGTTTCTGCTATGAAGCAGGCTCCAAGTGAGGGAGAAGCACTCTCTGTTTCTTTGAGTCAAGTCTTTCCAACCCTGACTGAAGAAGTGACACCAAGCGAGTCTAAAAGCAAGTTAAAAAATGATTTTGACTTGGAACATTTCCAGCGCCTGATGGTTCGAGATGGCTTGCGTTTTGAAGACGAGCAGGCGGATGTTTTGGAATTGTTTGCCATTGCAGATGAAAAAAAATGGACCTGGTTTGAAACCTATCAATTAGCTAAGGCGACAGCGGTGGCTCAGGTTATTTCAGTCAAACGCATGCGTGAAAAGATAGCGCAAAAGTCAGCATCTTCTGACTTTAGCCCCAAAGAAATGACTATTATCAGGGAAGCCAAAAATAAAACTCCCCTGGAATTTTTAGCCGAAATCAAGCAAACACGTAAGGGGAACATCACCCAAAGTGAAAGAGAACTCCTTTACCAGATGGCGTCTTTAGGATTGTTGGACGAAGTCATCAATATCGTCTTGCTTTTAACCTTTAACAAAGTTGATTCGGCTAATGTCAATGAAAAATATGCCATGAAGGTCGCCAATGACTATGCTTACCAAAAAATTCGGACAGCAGAAGAAGCTGTACTTCGGATTCGAGAGCGTCAGCAAAAAGGCCAGGAAGACAAAAAATCAAAAGCTAGCTCAACTAAGACAAATGTTCCCAAGTGGAGCAATCCAGAATACAAGAATCAAACCAGTGAGGAAACTCGCCTGGAACTAGAACGCAAAAAACAAGAAATGTTAGCCCGATTAGAAGAAGGAGGAGACTAGATGGAAAGTGTTGGTGATGTAATCAAACGTCAGACAAGTCGTTTCCAGTATCAGGACTTGGTCCAGCAGATCATGAAGGACCCCGATGTAGCGGCTTTTATCCAGAAAGAATCCCTCAGCCAAGAGGAGTTGAATCGTAGCATCTCCAAGTTCAACCAATATATCACAGAGCGGGATAAGTTTCTTCGCGGGGATGCTGACTATATAGCGCGTGGCTACAAGCCTATCTTGGTCATGAATCAAGGTTATGCGGATGTGTCTTATGAAGAAACACCCGAACTAATCGCGGCTGAAAAAGAGGCGGCAATTAAGAATCGCCTTAAGTTGATCAATCTACCAGCAAGTCTCAAGAAAGCGAAATTAGCTCAGATTGACCTAGATGATCTAGGACGGTTACCGATTTTTGAGAGACTCTATTCCTTTGTTGACCTTTACCCTAGTATCCGAAAAGGTCTCTATCTTTACGGAGATTTTGGTGTCGGTAAGAGTTTCATGATGGCGGCCCTAGCTCACGACCTATCTGAAAAACGTGGTGCTTCAACAACCATTCTCCACTATCCAAGTTTTGTCATTGATGTGAAAAATGCCATCGGTGAAGGATCTGTGAAGACTTTGGTGGATGAAATCAAGTTAGCAGAAGTCTTGGTATTGGATGATATTGGTGCAGAACAGTCTACCCCTTGGGTACGTGATGAGATTCTCCAAGTCATTCTCCAGTATCGTATGCAGGAAGATTTGCCGACCTTCTTTACTTCCAACTTTAATTTCCAAGATTTGGAAAAACATTTTGCTAAAGGAAAGAATGGAAATGATGAGACTTGGGAAGCTAGACGGGTCATGGAACGAATCCGTTATTTGGCTGAGGAGACAAGACTAGAAGGAGAAAATCGCCGATGACAGAAACCATTAAACTGATGAAAGCTCATACTTCAGTTCGTCGCTTTAAGGAGCAAGAGATTCCTCAGGCAGACTTGGAAGAGATTTTGACTGCTGCTCAAATGGCGTCATCTTGGAAAAATTTCCAATCTTACTCTGTGATTCTTGTACGCAGTCAAGAGAAGAAAGATGCTCTTTATGAACTGGTTCCCCAGGAAGCCATTCGCCAGTCAGCAGCCTTTTTGCTCTTTGTCGGCGACTTGAACCGAGCTGAAAAGGGAGCAAGCCTTCATACGGACACTTTCCAACCCCAAGGAGTGGAAGGTCTCCTCATCACGTCTGTGGACGCTGCGCTCGCTGGGCAAAATACCTTGCTTGCGGCTGAGAGTCTGGGATATGGTGGTGTGATTATCGGTTTGGTCCGCTACAAGTCAGAAGAAGTGGCAGAGCTTTTTAACTTGCCTGACTATACCTACCCTGTTTTTGGGATTGCACTCGGTGTGGCAAATCAACAACACGATGTCAAACCAAGACTGCCTTTGAACCAAGTGGTTTTTGAAGAAGAATACCAAGAACAGCCAGTAGCAGCGATTTTGGACTATGACAAAGTTCAGACAGACTATGCTGGTGCGCGTGCGACGACCTCTTGGAGTCAGCGTTTGGCAGAGCAGTTTGGTCAAGCCGAACCTCGTTCAACTCGGAAGAATCTAGAACAGAAAAAGTTATTGTAGAAAGTGAGAAAACATGGCCTTACCAACTATTGCCATTGTGGGACGTCCCAATGTGGGGAAATCGACCCTATTTAATCGGATCGCTGGTGAGCGGATCTCAATCGTAGAAGATGTCGAGGGTGTGACACGTGACCGTATCTATGCGACGGGTGAGTGGCTCAATCGTTCCTTTAGTATGATTGATACTGGAGGGATTGACGACGTCGATGCTCCCTTCATGGAGCAAATCAAACACCAGGCAGAAATCGCTATGGAAGAAGCTGATGTCATCGTTTTTGTCGTTTCTGGGAAAGAAGGGATTACAGATGCGGACGAGTACGTAGCTCGTAAACTTTATAAGACCCATAAGCCTGTTATCCTTGCCGTTAACAAGGTTGACAATCCTGAGATGCGAAATGATATTTTTGATTTCTATGCGCTAGGCTTGGGCGAACCGTTGCCAATTTCATCTGTGCACGGTATCGGTACGGGTGATGTGCTGGATGCCATTGTGGAAAATCTACCACACGAAGTTGAAGAAGAAAATCCAGATGTCATTAAATTTAGCTTGATTGGCCGTCCTAACGTTGGAAAATCAAGTTTGATCAACGCTATTTTGGGAGAAGACCGCGTGATTGCTAGTCCAGTAGCTGGAACAACGCGTGATGCCATTGATACCCATTTTACAGATACGGATGGTCAAGAGTTTATCATGATTGATACAGCTGGTATGCGTAAGTCTGGTAAAGTTTATGAAAATACGGAGAAATATTCTGTCATGCGTGCCATGCGTGCCATTGACCGTTCTGACGTGGTCTTGATGGTCCTCAATGCCGAAGAAGGTATCCGTGAATACGACAAGCGTATCGCAGGTTTTGCCCACGAAGCCGGTAAAGGGATGATTATCGTGGTCAACAAGTGGGATACTCTTGAAAAAGACAACCATACCATGAAGAACTGGGAAGAAGACATCCGTGAGCAGTTCCAATACCTGCCTTACGCACCGATTGTCTTTGTATCAGCTCTTACCAAGCAACGTCTCCATAAACTGCCTGAGATGATCAAGCAAATCAGCGAAAGTCAAAACACTCGGATTCCATCAGCAGTCTTGAATGATGTGATTATGGATGCCATTGCCATAAATCCAACACCGACAGACAAAGGGAAACGCCTCAAGATTTTCTACGCAACCCAAGTGGCAACCAAGCCACCAACCTTTGTCATCTTTGTCAATGAAGAAGAACTCATGCACTTCTCTTACCTGCGTTTCTTGGAAAATCAAATCCGCAAGGCCTTTGTCTTTGAGGGAACCCCGATTCATTTGATTGCAAGAAAACGCAAGTAAGCCTTGCTTATTTTTCAATAAGAATAACTGAAAAGAAGACTAGTCTGTCTTCTTTTTTCTATAAAGTAGGTGAAAAAAATCCTGTCAAATCGAAGGAAAAATCTGTCATCAAAATTCAATCATTTTCTTAGCTTTTGTAATCTATTTGTAATGAAAATGCACTTTCTTTGTAAAAATCAAAATGCTATAATTCCTTAAATCAATTTTCCTTTATCAGGGAGGTTATTATGAAAAAAAGCAGATTATTTAAACATAGTTTGTTGGTTCGCTTGCTTGGATTGCTGATGGTCTTTCTCTTCTTGTCAGCATTCACAGCACCTGAAAAACCAGAGTACGGAATCTATGATCCCAATCACTATCTGACTGATGATACAATCAGACTGATCCAAGGCTTGAATAAGGTAAATAGTCAAAAAGCAGAAAAATTCCAAGTGGGCGTTTACGTTGTGAAAAGCCTGGATGGAGAAACAATCGAAACTGTAGCTAACGAAACAGCTAGAGCTTGGAAGATTGGCTACTCGGGAGACAACAACGGCGCCTTGATTGTGGTCGCTGTTGAGGATAGAAAATCACGGATTGAAACCAGTAATAATGTGGCCAGTAAGATCACAGACTATCAGACTCACAGGTTCTTGACAACAGCACGCCCCTACTTTCAAAATGGTGACTACAACAAGGGAGTTCTCTCTATCGTAAACAATCTCAACTACATGTTTTATAGTGGATCGAGTACACCTTCTTCAAGTTCTAAAAGTAGTTACGACTATGCTACTAATTCTAGTCGTCTAAAAGAAATTGAAAAGTATACCAGTGAGAGTCAATCTTCGAAACGTCATCGAAAAAGCAGTTCGAGCGACGGAGTTATCGTATTTGGAGTTCTCATTTACTTCATCGTGATGATTATCGGATTTCTATTTGGTGGTCGTGGTTCACGTGGAGATGATTCTGGCGGTGGCTGGTGGGGCAGTGACTCATCAGACTCAGGTTCCTCTTGGTCTGATTCAGGTTCTTCTTGGTCTGACTCAGGCTCCGACTCATCTGGAGGCTGGGACGGCGGTGGCTTTGATGGTGGCGGTTCGTCTGATGACTGGTGAGTGATCATATATTGCACAAACCGATTTTTCCATACAGTAAGGTGACTCCTTTGCAAGAGTTCACTCCTTAATTAAAAATAAAAACAAAGTTTGGGAAATTGATTTAAAATCTGAGTATTTTCTCAGAAAAGTTGATAAAAGAAAGTGTTAAGGTTTTGATATGAAACAAAATAAAGTAATTCTCTCAATAGTGGCGATCTTTTTTGGACTACTAGTTCTGGGAAGTTGTTCCGCAGTGACGACCTATAATGGTCTGGTTGGTGAACAGACTAAAGTGGAGCAGGCTCAGGCCGATGTTTCGACAGCCCTCCAACGTCGTTCGGACTTGATTGGTAACTTGGTGGAGTCCGTTAAAGGACAAATGAATCATGAAACCGAAGTCTTTACCAAGATTGCTGATGCTAGAGCTAAAATCGGTAGTAGCTCAGTGACATCGGAAGAAAACCAAAAGGCTCAGGGAGAATTGAGCTCTGCTCTTTCCCGCTTGATTTCCTTGACGGAGAATTATCCAGAACTCAAGAGCAATCAAAATGTTGAGCAACTAATGGTCGAACTTTCAGGCAGTGAAAATCGTATTTTTGTAGCACGCAAGGACTATAATAAGATCGCAGCCGAGTACAATCAAAAGTTGAGAAGTTTTCCAACCGTGCTTTTTGCGAATATGATGAACTTTAAAGAAGCTGAAACTTTTAAAGAAACAGAAGAAGCTAAGACAGTTCCTAAGGTCGATTTTGGAACCTCTTCATCAAGTCAATAAAGTGAATCAGCCTATGAATAAAGGGATTTCTCTAGCATGACTAGTGATTTCAAACCCGAACCTGGAAAGCTTTTTCCAGGTTTTTTTGGTATAATAAAAGGGAAGAGACAGTGACTGAAATGGAGGTTTGCTATGGAGAAAACAAAAGCCTTTCTTGAAGCGCACTACAAGAGATATATCTTTACGATTTGCCTTTTCTGGTTCCTCATGTTTTTCCTTCCTTGGGATTGGCAAATAGGAGGAGTTTCAGTATATTATTTCGTTATGAAAAAACTCTTTGTAGTTTTTGGAGTTTTATCCATCCTATACTCCGTGCTGATTAAAAAAATCAGTCTTCTCATCTTTGGAATTATCTTTTGCTTGGCCTTCTGGATCAATCTCTTTTGGTATTTTGGGATATTGCCTGTATTCTTGGGAAATTAAACATTAAAAAATAAAGGACTAGACTAGCTTCTAGTCCTTTTTTTTTCTTATTAAAATAGTTGGAGATATAAAAATAATTTTGTTGACAGCTGTCTGTATGATATAATAAGTCCCGTAAAAAGAAGATTAAGGGATTTGAAAAATGGCTAAAAAAGTAAAAGATTATTATGACTTGGCTTATGCTAGTGATTTGAGTCGACGGTTGAAAGAAGCGTCCCCTGCATTTGATGAGCGAAAGTTTAGGTTGTTGGTAGAAAAAGACTTGGAAGAGTTGGAGTTTAGCCAGCGTCAAGAACTCTTGGCTAAAAGTATCAAAGATTGTCTTCCCCTATCTTATGAGGACTCTCTCAAGGTTTTTGAGAAAATTTTGGGTCCTGAGTTAGAGGGTGGTTTAGGTATGTTTTCAGAAGGATATTGGCTTTGGCCAATCGGAAAATATGTAGAGCTATATGGGGACAAGGAATTTGAATTGAGCGCGGCCTTTAGTAAGGAACTCACCAAGCGATTTACTGGAGAATTTTCTATGAGACCTTTGCTGGCTCGCTATCCTAAGGCTACAATGACTTTGCTGTTAGAATGGAGTCGGGATGAAAATTTGCGCGTTCGTAGACTTGCCAGCGAATGTATGCGTATCCGTCTGCCTTGGGCTAAGAAACAAACCGTGGTATTGGATTATTTTGAGGATTTCACCACTATTCTGACCAATCTAAAGGATGATAGAGACAAGTCCATTCAAAAAAGTGTAACCAATAATCTAAATGATTTGTACAAGGAAGCCCCCGATAAGTTTGAAAGGATTCTTCAAACTTGGCAAAAGGAGGAACTAAGTCCAAGTTGTGCTTGGATCATCAAGCATGCATCTCGAACAAAAAACAAAAAGGTAGCCACAGAAGATTGATGCAAAAAAAGCTGAGTTTCAGCTGGCCTTTTCCGTTGTAAATTAAGGATTCTTTCTTGAAAAATAATGGTAAATATGCTAAAATGAAAAGAACATTCTAAAATATTCAGAATTAAAAGTAAGGAAAATCATGGCTAATATTTTAAAAACGATTATTGAAAATGATAAAGGAGAACTTCGTCGTCTAGAAAAGATGGCTGATAAGGTTCTAAATTATGAGAGCCAAATGGCTGCGATGTCAGATGAAGAGCTAAAAGCAAAAACTGACGAATTTAAAGAACGTTACAACAAGGGTGAATCACTTGATTCACTGCTATATGAGGCTTTTGCGGTAGTTCGTGAAGCTGCAAAGCGTGTCCTTGGACTTTTCCCTTATAAGGTTCAGGTCATGGGAGGGATTGTTCTTCACCATGGTGACGTTCCAGAGATGCGTACCGGTGAAGGGAAGACCTTGACAGCGACCATGCCAGTGTACCTCAATGCCCTTGCAGGTAAAGGGGTTCACGTAGTTACAGTCAATGAATACCTAACAGAACGTGACGCGACTGAAATGGGTGAATTGTACTCATGGCTCGGTTTGTCAGTAGGGATTAACTTGGCAGCTAAATCTCCAATGGAGAAAAAAGAAGCTTACCTTTGCGACATTACCTACTCAACAAACTCAGAGATTGGTTTTGACTACCTTCGTGACAACATGGTCGTTCGTGCAGAAAACATGGTACAACGTCCGCTCAACTATGCCTTGGTCGATGAGGTTGACTCGATCTTGATTGACGAAGCCCGTACACCATTGATCGTTTCAGGTGCCAACGCAGTTGAGACAAGCCAACTCTACCATATGGCGGACCACTTTGTGAAATCTTTGGACAAGGACGACTATATCATTGACGTTCAGTCTAAGACGATCGGTTTGTCAGATTCTGGTATTGACAAGGCAGAAAGCTACTTTAAACTTGAAAATCTATACGACATCGAAAATGTAGCTCTTACTCACTTTGTTGACAATGCCCTTCGTGCCAACTATATCATGATCCTTGATATCGACTATGTGGTTAGCGAAGAGCAGGAAATCCTAATCGTCGATCAATTTACAGGTCGTACTATGGAAGGTCGCCGTTACTCTGATGGTTTACACCAAGCGATTGAAGCTAAAGAAGGTGTGCCAATCCAAGACGAGACCAAGACTTCAGCTTCTATTACCTACCAAAACCTCTTCCGTATGTATAAGAAATTGGCAGGTATGACGGGTACTGGTAAAACAGAAGAAGAAGAATTCCGTGAAATTTACAACATTCGTGTTATCCCAATCCCAACTAACCGTCCAATTCAACGTATCGACCACTCAGACCTTCTCTATGCAAGCCTTGATGCGAAATTTAAGGCTGTTGTTGAAGATGTAAAAGCTCGTTACCAAAAAGGTCAGCCGGTCTTGGTAGGTACAGTTGCCGTTGAAACGAGTGATTTCCTCTCCAAGAAATTGGTTGCTGCAGGTGTTCCTCACGAAGTCTTGAATGCGAAGAACCACTACAGAGAAGCGCAAATCATCATGAACGCTGGTCAACGTGGTGCAGTTACCATCGCAACCAACATGGCCGGTCGTGGTACCGACATCAAGCTTGGTGAAGGGGTTCGTGAACTTGGTGGTCTTTGCGTCATTGGTACAGAGCGCCACGAAAGTCGCCGTATTGATAACCAGCTTCGTGGACGTTCAGGGCGTCAAGGAGACCCAGGTGAGTCACAATTCTACTTGTCTCTTGAAGATGATTTGATGAAACGTTTCGGTTCAGAACGTTTGAAAGGTGTCTTTGAACGTCTCAACATGTCTGACGAAGCCATCGAATCTCGCATGTTAACGCGTCAAGTTGAAGCAGCTCAAAAACGTGTCGAAGGAAATAACTATGACACTCGTAAACAAGTCCTTCAATACGACGACGTTATGCGAGAACAACGTGAGATCATCTATGCACAACGTTATGATGTCATTACTGCAGATCGTGACTTGGCACCAGAAATCCATGCTATGATTCGTCGTACCATTGGACGTATCGTAGATGCACATGCTCGTTCGAAAGAAGATGAAAAACTGGAAGCAATCTTGAACTTTGCTAAGTATAACTTGCTTCCAGAAGATTCAATTAGCCGTTCAGATCTTGCAGGTCTGTCAGACCAAGCTATCAAAGATGAACTTTTCCAACGTGCCTTGAAAGTCTATGACAGCCAAGTTGCTAAGCTTCGTGACGAAGATGCAGTAAAAGAATTCCAGAAGGTCTTGATCCTACGTGTTGTAGACAACAAGTGGACAGACCATATCGATGCTCTTGACCAGTTGCGAAATGCTGTTGGTCTTCGTGGATATGCTCAAAACAACCCAGTTGTAGAATATCAAGCAGAAGGTTTCCGCATGTTTAACGACATGATTGGATCGATTGAATTCGATGTGACCCGCTTGATGATGAAAGCACAAATCCACGAACAGGAACGTCCTCAAACTGAACACAATATCAGTACAACTGCGACTCGTAATATCGCAGCGCAGCAGACTCAGCTTCCAAAAGATGTGGACTTGAGCCAAGTCGGACGAAATGATCAATGCCCATGTGGATCTGGTAAGAAATTCAAGAACTGTCATGGTAAGAGACAATAATATGAGATAAGATACAGGCGGATACCTGGTAAAAATCATTTTTTGCTTGGTGTCCGTTTGCTTTATAAGGAGATGAATCATGGTATTTAAAGCTAAAAGTCCTAAAATTAACATTGAAGAAGTTCGCGCCTTGTCTAAATTAGAGGGAGCGGCTCTTGCGAGAAAAAATCAACGTGATCAGGAATTGGAAGCCATCATTCGTGGGGAAGACCAGCGTATTCTCTTGGTGATAGGACCATGTTCATCTGATAACGAAGAGGCGGTTCTCGAGTATGCCAAGCGTCTATCTGCTTTGCAAGAAGAGGTCAAAGACCGTATTTTTATGGTCATGCGTGTCTATACAGCTAAACCTCGTACCAATGGGGATGGCTATAAGGGCTTGATTCATCAGCCAAATGCGACAGAAGCTCCTAGTTTGATCAATGGGATCAAGGCTGTTCGCCAACTGCACTATCGTGTGATTACCGAGACGGGAATGACAACAGCGGATGAGATGCTTTATCCTGAAAATCTTCCGCTGGTGGATGATTTGATTTCTTATATGGCTGTTGGAGCCCGCTCTGTAGAGGATCAACAGCACCGTTTTGTAGCGAGTGGAGCAGATTTCTCAACAGGATTTAAAAATCCCACATCTGGAAATCTCAATGTCATGTTTAACGGGATTTATGCAGCGCAAAATAAACAGAGTTTCCTCTTCCTTGGTAAAGAGGTGGAAACAACAGGGAATCCATTGTCCCACGCCATTCTTCGCGGTGCCTTGAATGAATATGGGAAAAATATTCCTAACTACTACTATGACAATTTGGTGGATACCATTGATCAGTATGAAAAGATGGGCTTGGAAAATCCCTTTATCATCATCGATACCAATCATGACAATTCAGGCAAGCAATACATGGATCAAATCCGTATCGTTCGTCAGACCTTGATTAACCGTGACTGGAATGAGAAAATCAAAAAATATGTTCGTGGTTTTATGATTGAGTCCTATCTAGAAGATGGACGTCAAAATGAGCCAGAAGTTTTTGGGAAGTCCATTACGGATCCGTGTCTAGGATGGGACAACACAGAAGCACTTGTTCGCGAAATTTACCAAACGCTAGGAGAGTAAGATGGCATTTATCGAAAAAGGTCAAGAAATTGATATTGAAGCAATCAAGGCTGAGACCCAGTTGTCACCTGAAGCCTTGCGAAAAAAAGAAGCCCGCGATAGAGAGTTGGCAGCTATCATCTCCGGTGAGGATGACCGAATCCTTTTGGTGATGGGACCTTGCTCTTCTGACAATGAAGAAGCAGTGCTTGAATATGCTCGTCGCCTAGCAGACTTGCAGAAAAAAGTTGCGGATAAAATCTTTATCGTGATGCGTGTCTATACGGCTAAACCTCGTACCAATGGAGACGGCTATAAGGGCATGATTCATCAACCAAATACTAGCGAAGCGCCTAGTCTCATCAATGGCTTGCAGGCTGTTCGTCAGCTGCACTACCGTGTGATTACGGAGACGGGCTTGACGACAGCTGATGAGATGCTTTATCCGTCAAATCTCGTTTTGGTTGATGATCTGGTCAGCTACCATGCTGTAGGGGCTCGCTCAGTAGAAGACCAAGAACATCGCTTTGTAGCCTCTGGGATTGATGCTCCGGTTGGGATGAAAAATCCAACATCTGGGAACCTTGGAGTCATGTTTAATGCCATCTATGCGGCTCAAAACAAGCAAACCTTCCTTTACCACGGTCAAGAAGTGGAAACTTCAGGAAATCCCTTGGCCCACGTTATCCTTCGTGGTGCCATGAACGAATACGGCAAAAATGAACCCAACTTCTACTATGAAACCCTCTTAAATGCCATCAATCGTTATGAGACCATGGGACTTGAAAATCCCTTCATTATCATCGATACCAATCATGACAATTCTGGCAAGCAGTATATGGAACAAATTCGCATTGTTCGTCAAGCCTTGCTGAATCGTGACTGGAATGAAAAGATTAAAAAGACGGTTCGAGGCTTTATGATCGAATCTTACCTAGCAGATGGGCGCCAGAATCAACCAGAGGTCTTTGGTTGCTCCATAACTGACCCTTGTCTAGGTTGGGAAAATACAGTAGCTTTGGTAGAAGAAATTTATACTACCTTAACAAAATAAGTGAAAAGGATGGAGTTGGGGGAATCTCAGCTCCTTTTATGAGTATGATAGTTGGACACGGAATTGACATCGAAGAATTGGCTTCGATAGAAAACGCAGTTACACGACGTGAAGGCTTTGCTAAGCGCGTGCTGACCCCTAAAGAAATGGAGCGCTTTACCAGTCTCAAAGGGCGCAGACAGATCGAATACTTGGCAGGTCGCTGGTCAGCTAAGGAGGCCTTTTCCAAGGCTATGGGAACTGGTATTGGCAAACTGACCTTTCAGGATTTGGAAGTTTTGAACAATGAACGGGGGGCTCCCTATTTTAGTCAGGCACCATTTTCAGGAAAGATTTGGCTATCTATCAGCCATACAGATCAGTTTGTGACAGCCAGTGTCATTTTGGAGGAAAATCATGAAAGCTAGTCCACATAGACCAACCAAGGCTCTGATATATCTGGGAGCTATTCGACAAAATATTCAGCAAATGGAGGCTCATATCCCTGAAAGAACGCTCAAGTGGGCAGTGGTCAAGGCCAATGCCTATGGTCATGGGGCAGTAGCTGTTGCCACAGCTATTCAAGATGATGTTGATGGATTTTGTGTTTCCAATATTGATGAAGCTATTGAACTTCGTCTGGCTGGACTTAGCAAGAAAATCCTCATTTTAGGAGTTTCTGAGCTAGAAGCTGTTTCTCTTGCTAAAGAATACGACATCACATTGACAGTGGCTGGACTGGAGTGGATTCAAGCGCTGTTAGCTAGGGAGACAGATTTATCTGGCTTAACGGTTCACCTCAAGATTGACTCAGGGATGGGACGGATTGGTTTCCGAGATTCCAGTGAGGCAGAGCAGGCTCAAGACTTACTTAAGCAAAATGGAGCATGTGTTGAGGGGATCTTTACCCACTTTGCGACGGCAGATGAAGCATCAGATGCCTATTTTAATACCCAGTTAGAACGATTTAAAGCTATTTTGGCAAGTATGAAGGAAGTTCCAGAACTGGTTCATGCCAGTAACTCGGCAACGACCCTCTGGCATGCAGAGACTATTTTCAATGCCGTCCGTATGGGAGATGCCATGTATGGTCTGAATCCTAGCGGAGAGATCTTGGACTTGCCTTATGACTTGACACCAGCCTTGACCTTGGAGTCTGCTCTGGTCCATGTCAAGACAGTTCCAGCTGGAGCTTGCATGGGCTACGGAGCGACCTATCAGGCGGATAGCGAGCAAGTCATTGCGACAGTGCCAATCGGCTATGCGGATGGTTGGACACGAGACATGCAGAATTTCTCCGTCTTGGTAGATGGACAAGCTTGCCCAATCGTCGGTCGGGTTTCAATGGATCAAATCACCATTCGATTGCCTAAGGTTTACCCTCTAGGAACAAAAGTAACCCTGATCGGCACAAACAGTGACCAGGAAATCACAGCTACTCAGGTAGCGACCTATCGTGGAACCATTAATTATGAGGTGGTTTGTCTCCTCAGCGATCGCATTCCGAGAGAATATTATTAAAAAGAAAGGAGTGGAGCATGAATCTACACCAACCCTTGCATGTCTTACCTGGTGTGGGACCAAAGTCAGCAGAGAAATACGCCAAACTAGGAATTGAAAACTTGCAAGACCTCTTGCTCTACTTTCCTTTCCGTTATGAAGATTTCAAGACCAAGCAGGTGCTAGAGTTGGAAGATGGCGAAAAGGCTGTCCTGTCTGGTCAGGTAGTGACTCCTGCCAGTGTCCAGTATTATGGTTTCAAGCGCAATCGCCTGCGTTTTAGCCTCAAGCAGGGAGAAATCGTTTTTGCGGTGAATTTTTTTAACCAACCCTATCTGGCTGATAAGATAGAGTTAGGTGCAACTCTTGCTGTCTTTGGGAAATGGGACCGTGCCAAGGCCAGTTTGACTGGGATGAAGGTTCTAGCTCAAGTGGAAGATGACCTCCAACCGGTTTATCGTCTGGCTCAAGGAATCAGTCAGGCCAGTCTGGTCAAGGTCATTAAGACAGCCTTTGATCAGGGGTTGGACCTCTTGATAGAGGAAAATCTTCCCCAGTCTTTGCTTGACAAATATAAACTCATGTCCCGTTGTCAGGCAGTTCGTGCCATGCATTTTCCAAAGGATTTGGCAGAATACAAGCAGGCCCTTCGTCGGATCAAATTTGAGGAACTCTTTTATTTTCAGATGCAGTTGCAGTCACTCAAGTCTGAAAATAGAGTTCAGGGAAGCGGTCTGGTTCTGAATTGGTCCCAGGAAAAAGTGACAGCCGTTAAAGAAAGTCTTCCTTTTGCCCTGACCCAAGCTCAGGAAAAAAGTTTGCAGGAAATCTTGACCGACATGAAGTCGGACCATCACATGAATCGTCTCCTGCAAGGAGATGTGGGGAGCGGAAAAACGGTGGTTGCTGGTTTGGCCATGTTTGCGGCGGTGACGTCTGGCTATCAGGCAGCTCTCATGGTGCCAACAGAAATCCTAGCAGAGCAACACTTTGAGAGTTTACAGAACCTTTTTCCAGACTTGAAACTCGCTCTCTTGACAGGTTCCTTAAAAGCTGTAGAAAAAAGAGAAGTTTTAGAGACCATTGCCAAGGGTGAGGCCGACTTTATTATCGGAACCCATGCTCTGATTCAGGATGGGGTAGATTATGCTCGTCTTGGTTTGATTATCATTGATGAGCAGCACCGTTTTGGTGTGGGCCAAAGGCGTATTTTACGGGAAAAAGGGGACAATCCTGACGTCCTCATGATGACAGCAACGCCTATTCCACGGACGCTTGCTATCACAGCCTTTGGAGATATGGATGTTTCTATTATTGACCAGATGCCAGCAGGGCGGAAGCCTATTGTTACTCGCTGGATTAAGCATGAGCAGTTGCCTCAGGTCTTGACTTGGTTAGAGGGGGAAATTCAAAAAGGTTCTCAAGCCTATGTTATCTCTCCCTTGATTGAGGAATCTGAAGCTCTGGATCTGAAAAATGCCATTGCCTTATCTGAGGAGTTGACAGCTCATTTTGCTGGTAAGGCTGAAGTGGCTCTTTTACATGGTAAAATGAAAAGTGATGAAAAAGACCAAATCATGCAGGATTTCAAAGAGCGAAAAACGGATATTCTGGTTTCGACAACGGTTATTGAGGTTGGGGTTAATGTTCCCAATGCGACCGTCATGATTATCATGGATGCCGACCGGTTCGGTCTCAGTCAGCTTCACCAGCTCAGAGGCCGTGTTGGTCGGGGGGACCAGCAGTCCTATGCTGTTCTCGTTGCTAATCCCAAGACGGATTCTGGGAAAGATCGCATGCGCATCATGACAGAAACGACCAATGGATTTGTCCTTGCGGAGGAAGATTTGAAAATGCGTGGTTCTGGTGAGATTTTTGGAACCAGACAGTCAGGACTTCCAGAGTTTCAAGTGGCTGATATTATCGAAGATTTTCCAATTTTAGAAGAAGCCAGAAAAGTGGCTAGCTACATTAGTTCGATAGAAGGCTGGCAAGAGGATCCAGAGTGGCGCATGATTGCTTTCCATCTAGAAAAGAAAGAACATCTAGATTAATACTCTTCGAAAATCAAATTCAAACCACGTCAGCTTCACCTTGCCGTAGATATATGTAACTGACTTCGTCAGTCTTATCTACAACCTCAAAGCAGTGCTTTGAGCAACCTGCGACTAGCTTCCTAGTTTGCTTTTTGATTTTCATTGAGTATAAGCTTTCTCTAAGGAAAACTTAAGCTAGTTTTTAGGTTTGGGTCTTATACTAGAGTCATCAAAAAGAAACGAGGACTCTCACATGACTATTAAAGTAACCTACCAAAAGAAATTCCAAACCGTCAAACTAGAGAAAGGAGCTAGCACCTATTGATACACAGAGAGCGGAAACGCTCTTTTTATTTTTAAAACTACTTTCAGGCGATAGGTTTGAGGAAAGAGAATCTAAAATCACTTTCTATTTAGAATTCTTTCTTGCATTGCCTTCCTAGATATGCTACAGTTATGATAGCGATTACACATCAAAAGGAGCATGCTATGAAAAATCCAGCTTTACTAGAAGAAATCAAGACCTATCTAGGACGGGATGAGGTGCCAGAAGACTTTGATGCTTTCTGGGATGAAGAGGTTAAAAAAGTTTCATCTCTTCCAGCCTACCAGTTGGAGGAAAGAGATTTCCATATTCCCAAAGTCAAGTGCTATGAGCTAACCTTTGAAGGAACCAATGAAGGTAAGGTATATGCACGGGTAGTCCTTCCAAAGAGTGAGGGTAAAGTTCCCCTAATCTTTCACTTCCATGGCTATATGGGACGTGGTTGGGATTGGGCTGACATGCTGGCCTATACTGTGGCTGGTTACGGTGTTGTTTCTATGGACGTTCGAGGCCAGTCGGGCTATTCTCAAGATGGTTTGCGCTCTCCGTTAGGAAATACTGTTAAGGGACATATCATCCGTGGTGCTGTGGAAGGTCGTGAACATCTCTTTTATAAGGATGTTTATCTGGATATTTACCAGTTGGTTGAAATTGTTGCTAGTCTATCTCAGGTGGATGAGAAAAGACTTTCTAGCTATGGTGCCTCACAAGGTGGGGCTTTAGCCCTAGTTGCAGCAGCGCTCAATCCTCGGATTCAGCGAACAGTTGCCATCTATCCCTTCTTGTCCGACTTTAGACGAGTACTTGAGATTGGCAATACCAGTGAAGCATATGATGAACTCTTCCGTTATTTCAAGTTTCACGATCCTTTCCATGAAACAGAGGAGGAAATCATGGCGACCCTCGCCTATATCGATGTGAAAAATCTTGCCCATCGCATTCATGGTGAGGTCAAGATGATTACAGGCTTGGACGACGATGTCTGCTATCCTATTACCCAGTTTGCTATTTACAACCGCCTAACTTGCGACAAGGCCTATCGCATCATGCCTGAGTATGCCCACGAAGCTATGAATGTTTTTGTCAATGACCAAGTTTATAACTGGCTCTGTGGTAGTGAAATTCCTTTTAAGTACGTAAGATAATGAATGAGAGAGCCCAGGAGCTCTCTTTTTTATGTCCAAAATCTGAAAGTACTTTTAGAAAATTTAAAATATTAAAATATTCTTAAAAGTAAAATCTATTCTGTGGAAACACAGATATAAATATAAGACTTTATTGTATAATAAAGGAAAAGTCACTTGTGAAAGGAGGAAAAAGGCTGCTGGGAGATTAAAGAATGGCTCAGCAGAAATGGGAGAGGATTGGGAGCTCTCATTAAGTTGGATACTTTCTTGTAAAACTTGTCTCTTGAGAGACAATAAAAATTTTTAAAGAAAAAAGAAAGCGCTTTATTTTATGAAAAATGAAAGGACAAACATGAATTACAAATCTTTAGATCGGAAACAGCGATACGGAATTCGAAAATTTGCAGTTGGGGCGGCATCGGTAGTGATTGGTACAGTGGTATTTGGAGCAAATCCAGTCTTAGCTCAAGAGCAAGCCAATGCAGCAGGAGCCAATACAGAAACTGTCGAACCTGGTCAAGGTTTATCAGAGTTACCAAAAGAAGTGTCCTCGGGAGATCTTGCTCATTTGGATAAGGATTTGGCTGATAAATTGGCTGCAGCTCAAGACAACGGCGTTGTGGTGGACCAAGATCATTTGAAAAAAAATGAGAGTGCAGAGTCAGAAACTCCATCCTCTACGGAAACCCATACAGAAGAAGCAAATAAGGAAGAGGAATCAGAGGATCAGGGGGCTATTCCTCGTGACTATTACTCAAGAGATTTAAAAAATGCTAATCCTGTCCTTGAAAAAGAAGATGTTGAAACCAATGCAGCAAATGGTCAGAGAGTCGATTTATCAAGTGAACTAGACAAACTAAAGCAACTAAAAAATGCTACAGTTCACATGGAGTTCAAACCAGATGCATCAGCTCCACGCTTTTACAATCTCTTCTCTGTATCCAGTGACACCAAGGAAAATGAGTATTTTACTATGTCGGTCCTTGATAATACAGCTCTTATTGAAGGGCGTGGCGCTAACGGAGAGCAGTTCTATGATAAGTATACCGATGCTCCTTTGAAAGTTCGCCCTGGACAATGGAATTCCGTGACCTTTACTGTCGAACAACCGACAGCGGAGTTACCTCATGGTCGAGTTCGTCTCTATGTGAACGGTGTCTTATCTCGAACAAGTCTCAAATCTGGTAACTTCATTAAAGATATGCCAGATGTTAATCAAGCTCAACTTGGAGCAACCAAACGGGGCAATAAAACAGTTTGGGCATCAAATCTACAAGTTCGAAACCTAACTGTTTATGATCGTGCTTTAAGCCCAGATGAAGTTCAAACACGGAGTCAATTATTTGAAAGAGGTGAATTGGAACAGAAACTTCCTGAGGGAGCAAAAGTCACTGAGAAAGAAGACGTCTTTGAAGGTGGTAGGAACAATCAACCAAATAAAGATGGTATCAAGAGTTATCGTATCCCAGCTCTTCTCAAGACTGATAAAGGAACGCTGATTGCTGGAACGGATGAAAGACGTTTGCACCATTCTGACTGGGGAGATATTGGCATGGTTGTTCGTCGCAGCTCAGATAATGGAAAAACATGGGGAGACCGAATCGTAATCTCAAATCCTCGTGACAATGAGCATGCTAAACATGCAGATTGGCCATCTCCAGTCAATATTGACATGGCCTTGGTGCAAGACCCTGAAACAAAGAGAATTTTTGCAATTTACGACATGTTCCTTGAAAGTAAGGCAGTATTTTCATTGCCAGGGCAAGCTCCGAAAGCTTATGAACAAGTGGGAGATAAAGTTTATCAAGTTTTATATAAGCAAGGAGAATCAGGTCGCTATACGATTCGAGAAAACGGAGAGGTTTTCGACCCTCAAAACAGAAAGACAGATTATCGCGTCGTCGTTGACCCTAAAAAACCAGCCTACAGCGATAAGGGAGATTTGTATAAAGGGAATGAGCTAATCGGAAATATTTATTTTGAGTATAGCGAGAAGAATATTTTTAGAGTTTCCAATACCAACTACCTATGGATGTCCTACAGTGATGACGATGGGAAGACTTGGTCTGCACCAAAAGATATTACACATGGGATTCGGAAAGATTGGATGCACTTCATAGGAACTGGACCTGGTACGGGGATTGCCTTGCGTACAGGGCCTCATAAGGGAAGACTGGTGATTCCAGTTTATACAACAAACAACGTTTCCTACCTAAGTGGTTCACAATCATCTCGTGTAATTTATTCAGATGATCATGGTGAAACATGGCAAGCAGGGGAAGCAGTTAATGATAACCGCCCAATAGGCAACCAAACCATTCACTCTTCAACCATGAATAATCCAGGTGCCCAAAATACGGAGTCGACTGTTGTTCAGTTGAATAATGGGGATCTCAAGCTCTTTATGCGTGGGTTGACTGGTGATCTTCAGGTTGCGACCAGTCATGATGGAGGAGCAACGTGGGATAAGGAAATCAAACGATATCCTCAAGTAAAAGACGTTTATGTTCAAATGTCCGCTATTCACACCATGCATGAAGGAAAGGAATACATTCTACTCAGCAATGCTGGTGGTCCTGGACGCAACAATGGTTTGGTTCACCTGGCTCGTGTTGAGGAGAATGGTGAGTTGACATGGCTGAAACACAATCCTATACAAAGTGGTAAGTTTGCTTACAACTCACTCCAAGAACTCGGAAATGGCGAATATGGTTTGCTTTATGAACATGCGGATGGCAATCAAAACGATTATACTTTATCCTATAAGAAATTCAACTGGGATTTCTTAAGCAAAGACAGAATTTCTCCTAAAGAAGCAAAAGTAAAATATGCTATCCAAAAATGGCCAGGTATTATTGCCATGGAGTTCGATTCGGAAGTATTGGTCAACAAGGCTCCGACCCTTCAATTGGCAAATGGCAAGACAGCAACCTTTATGACCCAGTACGATACAAAAACTCTCCTATTCACAATAGATCCAGAGGATATGGGTCAAAGAATTACAGGTCTAGCTGAGGGTGCAATTGAAAGCATGCACAATTTACCAGTTTCTTTAGCTGGCTCTAAACTAAGCGATGGTATTAATGGCAGTGAAGCTGCTATCCATGAGGTGCCGGAGTTCACAGGTGGTGTTAATGCTGAGGAAGCCCCAGTGGCAGAGATACCAGAGTACACTGGACCATTGGCAACAGTAGGAGAAGAACCAGCTCCAACAGTAGAAAAAACCGAATTCACTGGTGGAGTCAATGCTGAGGAAGCCCCAGTGGCAGAGATGCCAGAGTACACCGGTCCATTATCAACAGTAGGCGAAGAACCAGCGCCAACGGTTGAAAAGCCTGAATTTACAGGTGGGGTCAACGCTGTTGAGGCAGCAGTCCATGAACTTCCAGAGTTCAAGGGTGGTGTCAATGCAGTTCTAGCAGCCTCAAACGAACTTCCGGAATATAGAGGAGGTGCTAACTTTGTCTTGGCAGCTTCAAATGACCTGCCAGAGTATAAGGGAGGTGTCAATGGCGCTGAGGCAGCAGTCCATGAAGTGCCAGAGTACAAGGGAGAAACCAATCTAGTATTAGTAGCTGCAGACAACAAACTGTCTCTAGGCCAAGATGTGACCTATCAAGCGCCAGCCGCTAAACAAGATGAACTTCCAAATACAGGAAGCAAGGAAACAAGCTCACTGATTTCCCTTGGTCTTGCAGGTGTTCTTTTATCCTTGTTTGCATTTGGCAAGAAGAGAAAAGAATAATAAGTAAAAGCTATTTGACTAGGTATCGGAAGAGATAGCAGGTTTTTCAGCCTGCTATCTTTCTTTATTAAATTTAGGTTGATTCGAAATCATAAGAGGTCTGAAACTACTTTCAGGATAGTCTGTTCTATAAAATAGTTTTGAAACTGAAATCTATTCTACTACAAGCTATTGAAAGCGCTTAACAAATGATATATAATAAGCCCATAAGAACAAGAAAGGGAGGAAAGGGGATGCCACAGATCAGCAAAGAAGCCTTGATTGAACAGATCAAAGATGGAATCATTGTCTCTTGCCAGGCACTTCCTCACGAACCGCTTTATACAGAAGCGGGAGGAGTCATTCCCTTGCTAGTCAAAGCGGCTGAGCAAGGTGGAGCAGTCGGTATCCGAGCAAACAGTGTTCGTGATATCAAGGAGATTAAGGAGGTTACGAAACTCCCGATTATCGGGATCATCAAACGTGACTATCCGCCACAGGAGCCATTCATTACAGCGACTATGAAAGAAGTTGATGAGTTGGCTGAACTAGACATTGAGGTCATTGCTCTGGATTGCACCAAACGTGAACGTTACGACGGTTTGGAAATTCAAGACTTTATCCGACAAGTCAAAGAAAAGTATCCACATCAACTCTTAATGGCTGATACCAGTACTTTTGAAGAGGGTATAGCAGCAGTTGAAGCCGGAATTGATTTTGTTGGAACAACCCTATCAGGTTACACCTCTTATAGTCCGAAAGTGGATGGTCCAGACTTTGAACTGATCAAAAAACTGTGTGAAGCAGGTGTGGATGTCATCGCTGAAGGGAAAATTCATACACCAGAACAAGCTAAGCAAATCCTTGAGTATGGGGTGCGAGGTATCGTTGTTGGTGGAGCTATTACTAGACCAAAAGAGATTACGGAACGCTTTGTTGCCGGTCTTAAATAACACAATCTCAAAAAAGAGGAGAGTGGTCGATGCGTCGGAGAAAATGAAAACGTATACAAATATAAAGAACTCATTATCCAATATGGATACGCTTATCAATTAGGAGAATACAAATGAAATTTAGAAAACTAGCTTGTACAGTACTTGCGGGTGCTGCGATTCTTGGCCTTGCGGCTTGTGGTAACTCTGGTGGAAGTAAGGATGCTGGAAGTTCTAGTAGCGATAGCGGAAAAACAGAAATCACTTGGTGGGCATTCCCAGTCTTCACACAAGAAAAAACGGGTGACGGTGTTGGAACTTATGAAAAATCAATCATCGAAGCTTTTGAAAAAGCAAATCCAGATGTAAAAGTGAAATTGGAAACCATCGACTTCAAGTCAGGTCCAGAAAAGATCACAACAGCTATCGAAGCTGGAACAGCGCCAGACGTACTCTTTGACGCACCAGGACGTATCATCCAATACGGTAAAAACGGTAAATTGGCTGAGTTGAACGACCTCTTCACAGACGAATTTGTCAAAGATGTCAACAACGAAAATATCGTACAAGCAAGTAAGGCTGGAGATAAAGCTTACATGTATCCAATCAGTTCAGCTCCATTCTACATGGCTATGAACAAGAAGATGTTGGAAGATGCTGGAGTTGCAAACCTTGTAAAAGAAGGTTGGACAACTGATGACTTTGAAAAAGTTTTGAAAGCGCTTAAAGATAAAGGCTATACACCAGGTTCATTGTTCAGTTCTGGTCAAGGGGGAGACCAAGGAACACGTGCCTTCATCGCAAACCTTTATGGCGGTTCTGTAACAGACAAAGACGTAACCAAATATACAACTGACGATCCTAAATTCGTCAAAGGTCTTGAAAAAGCTGCTAGCTGGATTAAAGACGGTTTGTTGAACAACGGTTCACAATTTGACGGTGGAGCAGACATCCAAAACTTTGCCAACGGTCAAACTTCATACACAATCCTTTGGGCACCAGCTCAAAACGGTATCCAAGCGAAACTCTTGGAAGCAAGTAAGGTAGATGTGGTAGAAGTACCATTCCCATCAGACTCTGGTAAACCATCTCTTGAATACCTTGTAAACGGATTTGCAGTATTTAATAACAAAGACGATAAGAAAGTCGCAGCTGCTAAGAAATTCGTTCAATTCATCGCAGATGACAAAGAATGGGGTCCTAAAGACGTAGTTCGTACAGGTGCTTTCCCAGTTCGTACTTCATTTGGCAAACTTTATGAAGACAAACGTATGGAAACAATCAGTGGCTGGACTAAATACTACTCACCATATTACAACACTATCGATGGATTTGCTGAAATGAGAACACTTTGGTTCCCAATGTTGCAATCTGTATCAAATGGTGACGAAAAACCAGCAGATGCTTTGAAAGTCTTCACTGAAAAAGCTAACGAAACCATCAAAAAAGCTACAAAACAATAAGCACTAAGTCAGATTGATTCCCCCCTTTTCCCTGTGCACTATGGTGTAAGAAAAGGGGGACTTTTGTTTGAAATGGTAGGAACTGTCACGAAATTAAAATGAAGTTCTTACATAAGCGAATCTTAAAAAATTTCATTTTGGTTTTAAAACAGTTCAAGAAAATCAAAAACTATTCTATTTGAAAGAGAGGTGCCGACTGTGAAAGTCAATAAAATTCGTATGCGGGAAACAGTGATTTCCTACGCTTTCCTAGCACCAGTGTTATTCTTCTTTGTCATCTTTGTCTTGGCTCCTATGATTATGGGATTCATTACAAGTTTCTTTAACTACTCCATGACTAAATTTGAGTTTGTAGGCTTTGACAACTACATTCGCATGTTTAAAGACCCTGTCTTTATGAAGTCTTTGATAAATACCGTTATCCTGGTTATTGGATCTGTTCCGATTGTGGTTCTCTTCTCGCTCTTTGTAGCATCTCAAACCTATCATCAAAATGCCATTGCCCGTTCTTTCTATCGTTTCGTCTTCTTCCTTCCTGTAGTTACAGGTAGTGTTGCCGTAACGGTTGTATGGAAATGGATCTATGACCCCCTATCAGGGATTCTAAACTTTGTCCTTAAGTCAAGCCACATCATCAGCCAAAACATTTCTTGGCTGGGTGACAAAAACTGGGCCTTGCTAGCGATTATGATTATCCTTTTGACAACATCTGTTGGTCAACCAATTATCCTTTATATTGCTGCCATGGGAAATATTGATAACTCACTTGTTGAAGCAGCGCGTGTTGACGGTGCGACTGAGTTTCAAGTCTTCTGGAAGATCAAATGGCCTAGCCTTCTTCCAACAACTCTTTACATCGCGATTATTACGACTATCAACTCATTCCAATGTTTCGCCTTGATTCAGCTCTTGACATCTGGTGGTCCAAACTACTCAACAAGTACCTTGATGTACTACCTTTACGAAAAAGCCTTCCAATTGACAGAATACGGCTATGCAAATACCATCGGTGTCTTCTTAGCAGTGATGATTGCCATTGTCAGCTTTGCTCAATTCAAGATCCTCGGAAACGACGTAGAATACTAAAGAAAGGAGACAGTTATGCAACCTACACAAAAGAAACCTTTAACAGCTTTCACTGTTATCTCAACGATTATCTTGCTCTTGTTGACCGTACTGTTCATCTTTCCATTCTACTGGATCTTGACAGGGGCCTTCAAATCACAGCCTGATACCATTATGATTCCACCACAGTGGTTCCCTAAAATGCCAACCATGGAGAATTTCCAACAACTCATGGTGCAAAACCCTGCTATGCAGTGGATGTGGAACTCTGTATTTATCTCACTAGTAACTATGTTCCTAGTCTGTGCAACCTCTTCTCTAGCAGGTTATGTCTTGGCTAAGAAACGTTTCTATGGTCAACGCATCCTCTTTGCAGTCTTTATCGCTGCCATGGCTCTTCCAAAACAAGTTGTCCTTGTACCATTGGTACGTATCGTCAACTTCATGGGGATTCACGATACACTTTGGGCAGTGATCTTGCCTTTGATTGGATGGCCATTTGGGGTCTTCCTTATGAAACAATTCAGTGAAAATATCCCAACAGAATTGCTTGAATCAGCTAAAATCGACGGTTGTGGTGAGATTCGTACCTTCTGGAGCGTAGCCTTCCCTATCGTGAAACCAGGATTTGCAGCCCTTGCGATCTTTACCTTCATCAATACTTGGAACGACTACTTTATGCAGTTGGTTATGTTGACTTCACGTCAAAACTTGACCATCTCACTCGGGGTTGCGACCATGCAGGCCGAAATGGCAACCAACTATGGTTTGATCATGGCAGGTGCAGCTCTTGCAGCCGTGCCAATCGTAACCGTCTTCCTTGTCTTCCAAAAATCCTTCACTCAGGGTATTACTATGGGAGCTGTTAAAGGATAATACTCTGCGAAAATCGAATTCAAACTACGTCAGCATCACCTTGCCATACATAAGTATTGCCTGCGGTTAGCTTCCTAGTTTGTTCTTCGATTTTCATTGAGTATAAGAGAATACAGAGTTATAAGTGTCTACAAAATGGAGAGTATGCAGTTACTTCGTGAAGTTTTGTCAGACACTTATCAACTTAATTTATGATTTTAGTTAACTATCAGAAACGAAGGAAACAGTATGATTTTTGACGATTTGAAAAACATCACCTTTTACAAGGGAATCCATCCCAATCTAGACAAGGCTATCGACTATCTCTACCAGCACCGTAAGGATTCTTTCGAACTCGGTAAGTATGAGATTGACGGGGACAAGGTCTTTCTAGTTGTTCAGGAAAATGTCCTCAATCAAGCTGAAAATGATCAATTTGAACACCATAAGAACTATGCAGATTTGCATTTACTGGTAGAAGGACATGAATATTCGAGCTACGGTTCACGTATCAAAGACGAGGCGGTAGCATTCGATGAAGCGAGTGACATTGGTTTTGTCCATTGTCATGAACGCTACCCACTCTTGTTGGGTTATCACAATTTTGCGATTTTCTTTCCAGGAGAACCGCACCAGCCAAATGGCTACGCAGGGATGGAAGAGAAGGTTCGCAAGTATCTCTTTAAAATTTTGATTGATTAAAAGAATCAGGAGGAGCAAACATGGCACAAAAAGGAGTGAGCCTTATCAAGGCAGCATTTGATACAGATAACTTTCTCATGCGTTTCAGTGAGAAGGTCTTGGATATCGTGACAGCCAATCTTCTTTTTGTCGTCTCTTGTTTGCCCATCGTGACGATTGGAGTGGCTAAAATCAGCCTCTACCAAACCATGTTTGAGATTAAGAGAAGCAGGCGAGTACCTGTTTTCAGAACCTATCTGAGAGCTTTCAAGCAAAATCTGAAACTGGGTTTCCAGTTAGGTTTGCTAGAGTTGGGCATAGTTTTGTTGAGTCTTTTAGACCTCTATCTTTTCTGGGGTCAGACAGCTTTACCTTTCCAGATTGTGAAAGCTATTTGTTTGGGGATTCTCATCTTCCTCACTCTGGTGATGTTGGCTAGTTATCCCATCGCTGCGCGCTATGATTTGTCTTGGAAAGAAGTGCTGCAAAAAGGGCTTATCTTGGCAAGTTTTAACTTTCCGTGGTTCTTCCTCATGTTAGCCATTCTCTTTCTTATTGTGATGATTCTTTATCTATCCGCCTTCACTCTCCTTTTGGGTGGGTCAGCTTTTATCCTCTTTGGTTTTGGTTTGCTAGTCTTTCTCCAAACAGGTTTGATGGAGAAAATCTTCACCAAATACCAGTAGGATGGCTTGTTTCTGAAACTACTTTCAATCGTTACAGTTTCTAAAATACAAGTAGAAACTAAAATCTAAGTGTATACAAGATATTGAAAGCGATTTTCACAAGGTGTATACTAAACTTGTAAATAATAGAACTGCTCTCAGCAGAAAAAAAGAAATCTTAGGAGAAAATCTATGTCAGATTTGAAAAAATACGAAGGTGTCATTCCAGCCTTCTACGCATGTTATGATGATCAAGGAGAAGTCAGTCCAGAGCGTACGCGCGCCTTGGTTCAATACTTCATTGATAAGGGTGTTCAAGGTCTCTATGTCAATGGTTCTTCTGGTGAATGTATCTACCAAAGCGTAGAGGACCGCAAGTTGATTTTGGAAGAAGTCATGGCAGTTGCCAAAGGAAAATTGACTATCATTGCTCACGTTGCTTGCAACAATACCAAAGATAGTATGGAACTTGCTCGCCACGCAGAAAGTTTGGGTGTAGATGCCATTGCAACGATTCCACCGATTTACTTCCGCTTGCCTGAGTACTCAGTTGCCAAATACTGGAATGACATTAGTGCTGCAGCTCCAAACACAGACTATGTGATTTACAACATTCCTCAATTAGCAGGTGTTGCTTTGACTCCAAGCCTTTACACTGAAATGTTGAAGAATCCACGTGTTATCGGTGTTAAGAACTCTTCTATGCCAGTTCAAGATATCCAAACCTTTGTCAGCCTTGGTGGAGAAGACCACATCGTATTCAATGGTCCAGATGAACAGTTCCTAGGTGGACGGCTCATGGGTGCTAAAGCTGGTATTGGTGGTACTTATGGTGCGATGCCAGAACTCTTCTTGAAACTCAATGAGTTGATTACTGAGAAAGACTTGGAAACAGCGCGTGAATTGCAGTATGCTATCAATGCAATCATTGGCAAGCTCACTTCTGCACATGGAAATATGTACGGTGTGATTAAGGAAGTCTTGAAGATCAATGAAGGCTTGAACATTGGTTCAGTTCGTTCGCCATTGACGCCAGTAACCGAAGAAGATCGCCCAATTGTAGAAGCAGCTGCAGCCTTGATTCGTGAAACCAAGGAGCGCTTCCTCTAATCCATAAGGAGGTATTTATGACACACTACGTTGCAATTGATATCGGTGGAACCAACATCAAATATGGTTTGATTGATCAAGAAGGCCAACTTGTTGAATCGCATGAAATGCCAACCGAGGCGCATAAGGGTGGACCTCATATCTTACAAAAGACAAAAGATATCGTAGCCAGCTATTTAGAAAAAGGCCCAGTAGCAGGTGTTGCCATTTCTTCTGCAGGAATGGTGGATCCTGATAAGGGTGAGATTTTCTATGCTGGTCCTCAGATTCCCAACTATGCAGGAACCCAGTTCAAGAAGGAAATCGAGACGAGCTTTAATATCCCTTGTGAGATTGAAAATGATGTCAACTGTGCAGGTCTTGCTGAGGCAGTATCTGGTTCAGGTAAGGGAGCGAGTGTCACACTTTGCTTGACCATTGGAACAGGTATCGGTGGTTGCTTGATTATGGATGGGAAAGTTTTCCATGGATTTAGCAATTCGGCCTGCGAAGTCGGTTACATGCACATGCAGGATGGAGCTTTTCAGGATCTTGCTTCTACCACAGCCTTGGTTGAGTATGTAGCAGTAGCTCATGGAGATCCAGTTGATCAGTGGAATGGCCGACGTATTTTCAAGGAAGCTACTGAAGGAAACAAGATTTGTATGGCTGGGATTGACCGCATGGTAGACTATTTAGGAAAAGGTCTGGCAAATATTTGCTACGTTGCCAATCCAGAAGTGGTCATTCTCGGTGGCGGGATCATGGGGCAAGAGGCTATCCTCAAACCAAAGATCCGCACAGCCTTGAAGGCGACCTTGGTGCCAAGCCTAGCTGAAAAAACACGATTAGAATTTGCCCATCACCAAAATACAGCAGGGATGTTGGGAGCATATTATCATTTCAAAACAAAACAATCCTAGTTTGGAACTATAGAATTAAGAGGAACTTTTAATCACTACTTGAGTGAAAACTGTTTTGCTTAATTCTTTTTTTATTGAAAAATTTAAGTCAAAGGAGGTAATCGTGAGAAACTAGGAGAAAATAACCACCTTGCATAAGAAGTTAAGGCTAGATGATGAACTATAAGGCGAGAGCAATTCTATCAACCATTTAATTGATATTTAGCTTGACTAAATGGGAAAATGTGGAAAAATGATATAATGAGATGGACGAAAAATTGACAAATTAAAATTTCTAGAGGTGAAAAAAATGTAATGGGAACCTATTCACCTGAAGTCGAAATCATATAAAATTACGAGGAGATTGTAAGATGAGTAATTATATAAAATTAAATGAGGATAGATGGAATAATGTAAAAAACGACTACACTGAGCCATTGACACAGGAAGAATTAGAAGAAGTTAGAAAGCATCCAATTTCTGTTGCCTTAACTGTTGGGGAAAAAGTTCCGATAGAATGGTTTGAAAAAGCAAACGGGAAAAAGATATTAGGGTTAGCTTGTGGTGGTGGACAGCAGGGTCCCGTTTTTGCTGCAAAAGGTTATGATGTCACCATTATGGATTTTTCCACATCACAATTAGAAAGAGATGAGATGGTCGCTAAAAGAGAAGGCTTAAAAATCAATACCGTTCAAGGCGATATGACAAAACCATTTCCATTTGAAGATGAAACTTTTGATATTATTTTTAATCCCGTTTCAAATGTATACATAGAAGATTTAGAAAACATGTATAAAGAAGCCTTTCGAGTATTGAAAAAGGGCGGTTTGTTAATGGTCGGATTTATGAATCCTTGGATCTACATGTATGATGCTGATACTGTATGGGATAAACCCGATGAGGAATTGCTTTTAAAGTTTTCAATCCCTTTTAATTCAAGAGAGCTTGAAGAGGAAGGCAAAATCACCATCAATCCAGAATATGGGTATGAATTTAGCCATACCTTAGAAAATCAGATTAGAGGACAACTAAAAAATGGTCTCGCTATGATCGATTTTTATGAATCGTGTGACAAAAGACATCGATTATCACGGTATGGAAATGATTATATCGCTACACTTTGCATTAAACTATAAACTTATAGAACGTACTTCTGGAGAATAGCTCGTTTTATTTTACGATTAGAATTTGCCCATCACCAAAATACAGTAGGGATGTTGGGAGCCTATTACCGTTTCAAAACAAAACAATCCTAGTTTGGTTGAGCCAAACTAGGATTTTCTAACGCGTTTTTGTCTACGATAGCCGTTGAGCTTTTTATTTTCCCAATAGCTGTTAAAGATTTTTTCTTTGCTCTCGCGATTGATTTCTAAAAAGTAGGCATAAATCAAATCTATTAAAATGAGCATAGGGAGTTGAGCGGAAATACGCTGGATGTAAGAAGATTGACTGTGGCTTGCGACAAGGACTGTTTCGGTATAGGCCTGACTGTTTTTGTTTGGAGCGCTGGTAAAGAGAATGGTCTTGGCACCCATTTCCTTAGCATCCAACAAACTATCGAGGACGGATTGGGTAGTGCCTGAGAGAGAAAAGCCAAGTACCAAACAGTTTTCATCCATGATACTGGTTGTCCAAGCAAAGCCATCCCGATCGGTCAAAGCTTCACAGACAACACCTAGACGCATAAAGCGCAGTTTCATCTCACGGGCAATCAGACCAGAACTTCCCGTTCCAAAAAAGTAAACACGTTCAGCGTCATCGATTAATTGGGCGACGCGTTCCAGTTGTTCTTCGTCGATCAAATCCTGTGTTTGTTCTCGCATGATACTGTAGCTTCTCAAAACACGTTTGGTCAAAGGACTGTGTTTGTGTGAATGAGTGTCCGGTTTACTAGCCTGGTGCTGGTATTGAAAGACGAACTCTCGGTAGCCTGTAAAACCACACTTTTTGGAAAAGCGGGTCAAGGCTGCTTGGGAGATATGTAATTTCTGGGTAACTTGCTGAGAAGAGAGATCATCTTGGATCGTTTCAGCTTGCAAAAAATAGCGAGCGATTTCTTGCTCGAGCTCGGTTAATTCTTCAAAATGGAGGTCGATTATGGTTGCGATATCTGGCTTGTTCATGAGGCTCCTTTTTATGAGTCAAAGTCTTAAAAGTTAACGCTTTCCTAACTATTACTATCATTATATCATAGAAAATAGGATAACCAAATAAAAAGGCATTTTCAATTAAAAGTCAAAAAATGCTTCGACTTTTCCAAGAGTTTCTCCGTAAAATATGGTACAATGAAATATACTGAGCTTCACCTGTTTGCTCTATTATTTTAGGGAAAATAAAGGTAGAAATCGGGAATTTTTCTAGAAAAGAGTCTTAGTTGTATGAGAAAATTTAATAGCCATTCGATTCCGATTCGGCTTAATTTACTATTTGCGATTGTCATCCTGCTCTTTATGGCCATTATTGGTCGTTTGTTATACATGCAGGTACTCAATAAAGATTTCTATGAAACAAAATTGGCCTCAGCCAGCCAAACAAGGGTAACAACCAGTTCAGCTCGTGGACAGATCTATGATGCGGCAGGGAAACCCTTGGTAGAAAATACTGTCAAGCAGGTTGTTTCTTTCACACGAAACAATAAAATGACGGCAGCTGAATTGAAGGAGACAGCCAAGAAACTCCTCACGTATGTAAATGTAACCTCCCCTGATCTGACTGATCGACAGATTGCAGACTATTACTTGGCGGACCAGGATATTTACAAAAAAACAGTCGAATCCTTGCCAAGCGATAAACGCCTGGATTCAGATGGGAACCGCTTATCGGAAGCGACACTTTACAATAATGCGGTTGAAAGCATTGACGTGAGTCAACTTAATTATACAGATGACCAGAAAAAGGAAATCTATCTCTTTAGCCAGCTCAATGCTGTTGAAAATTTTGCAACGAGCACCATTTCTACGGATGCCTTAGATGATACCCAAGTTGCTCTCGTTGCATCGGCATCCAAGGAATTACCAGGTATCAGCATTTCAACCTCATGGGATCGTAAAGTACTAGATACATCTTTATCGACAATCGTTGGTAGCGTTTCAAATGAGAAGTCAGGACTTCCAGCTGAGGAAGTTGATGCTTATCTCAAAAAAGGCTATTCTCTCAATGACCGAGTGGGAACTTCCTATCTTGAAAAGCAATACGAAGAAGTCTTGCAAGGAAAACGTACCGTCAAGGAAATCCATTTGGACAAGCACGGAGACATGGAGAGTGTAGAAAATATCGAAGAAGGAAGCAAGGGTAAAAATATCAAATTGACCATTGATTTGGCCTTCCAAGATAGCGTAGACAGTCTCTTGAAGAGTTATTTCAACTCAGAACTTGCCAATGGAGGAGCCAGATATTCTGAAGGTGTCTATGCAGTAGCCCTCAATCCTAAGACAGGTGCTGTATTAGCCATGTCAGGAATGAAGCACAATGTAGAGACTGGAGAACTGACCACAGACTCACTCGGAACTGTCACCAATGTCTTTGTTCCAGGATCTGTCGTTAAGGCTGCAACTATCAGTTCAGGTTGGGAAAATGGGGTCTTGTCAGGCAACCAAACCTTGACAGATCAACCAATCGTCTTCCAAGGTTCTGCCCCTATCAATTCCTGGTATACCCCTTATTATGATGGTTCTTTCCCAATTACAGCCGTTGAGGCCTTAGAATATTCATCCAATGCCTACATGGTTCAAACTGTCCTCGGGATTATGGGACAAACTTATCAGCCGAATATGACAGTAGGGACCAATAATCTTGAGTCTGCCATGGGAAAACTCCGTTCAACCTTCGGTGAGTATGGTTTAGGAGTTTCTACTGAGATTGACTTGCCAGATGAATCGACAGGATTTATCCCCCAAAAATTTGACTTGGCTAATTATTTAACTAATGCTTTTGGCCAGTTTGATAACTACACACCGATGCAATTAGCCCAGTACGTTGCAACTATTGCTAACAATGGTGTTCGTCTAGCTCCACATATTGTCGAGGGAATATACGACAACAATGATAAGGGTGGCCTTGGGGAATTAATCCAAGCAATAGATACCAAGGAAATCAACAAGGTCAATATTTCTGAATCAGATATGGCAATCTTGCACCAAGGATTTTACCAAGTATCGCATGGAACTAGTCCCCTTACGACAGGACGGGCGTTTTCAGATGGCGCCACTGTTTCTATCAGTGGTAAGACCGGTACAGGTGAAAGCTATGTAGCTGGTGGTCAAGATGCTAATAATACCAATGCTGTGGCCTATGCTCCAACAGAAAATCCTCAAATTGCAGTTGCAGTAGTCTTTCCTCATAATACCAATTTAACTAAAAATGTTGGGCCAGCAATTGCTCGCGATATTATCAATCTATACAACCAACACCATCCAATGAACTAGAAAGGAAGCCATGCTTTACCCAACACCTATAGCTAAGCTGATTGACAGTTATTCTAAACTTCCGGGTATCGGGATTAAGACAGCAACCCGGCTGGCCTTTTATACTATTGGAATGCCGGATGATGATGTCAATGAATTTGCCAAGAATCTCCTGTCTGCTAAACGGGAATTGACCTATTGTTCCATCTGTGGTCGTTTGACAGATGATGATCCTTGCTCTATCTGTACGGATCCGACTCGAGACCAGACAACCATCTTGGTGTTAGAGGATAGTCGCGATGTGGCTGCTATGGAAAACATCCAAGAATACCATGGACTCTATCATGTCTTGCACGGCCTCATTTCTCCGATGAATGGTATCAGCCCAGACGATATCAACCTCAAGAGTCTCATGACCCGTCTCATGGATAGTGAGGTTTCAGAGGTGATTGTGGCAACCAATGCGACGGCAGATGGGGAAGCGACATCTATGTATCTCTCTCGTTTGCTCAAGCCAGCTGGTATCAAGGTCACTCGTCTAGCACGAGGACTAGCCGTGGGAGCAGATATCGAGTATGCGGACGAAGTCACACTCTTACGAGCCATTGAAAATCGGACAGAGTTGTAGGAGTAGACAAATTTACGAACTAAATTTATTCATAAGAAAATTAAGGAGACCGACTTTGATGTTATAGGTCTCTTTTATGTTTCTTAAATTCTAGTACCATGTTCAAGTTTCAAAAAAGAAGCAAATATGATATACTAAAGAACGAGTATTCTATTAGAATTAGGACAAGCAATATGAAACAAACGATTATTCTTTTATACGGTGGGCGTAGTGCAGAGCGTGAAGTCTCTGTCCTTTCAGCTGAAAGTGTTATGCGTGCGGTCAACTACGACCGTTTCACAGTCAAGACTTTCTTCATCAGCCAGTCAGGTGACTTTATTAAAACGCAAGAATTTAGCCAGACTCCAGGTCAAGAAGATCGTCTCATGACCAATACAACTATTGATTGGGATAAGAAAATAGCGCCAAGTGCCATCTACGAAGAAGGCGCAGTGGTCTTTCCAGTTCTTCATGGCCCAATGGGAGAGGATGGCTCTGTTCAAGGATTCCTTGAAGTTTTGAAAATGCCCTATGTCGGCTGCAATATCTTGTCATCCAGCCTTGCCATGGATAAAATCACGACCAAGCGTGTCTTGGAGTCTGCTGGGATTGCCCAAGTACCTTATGTGGCTATCGTCGAAGGTGATGATGTGACTGCTAAAATAGCTGAAGTTGAAGAAAAACTGACTTATCCAGTCTTCACGAAGCCGTCAAATATGGGTTCAAGTGTCGGTATTTCTAAGTCTGAAAACCATGAGGAACTCCGCCAAGCTTTGGAGCTTGCCTTTCAATATGACAGCCGTGTCTTAGTAGAGCAAGGGGTGAATGCTCGTGAAATCGAGGTTGGTCTCTTGGGCAACTACGATGTGAAGAGCACGCTTCCTGGTGAAGTGGTCAAGGATGTTGCCTTTTATGACTATGATGCCAAATATATCGATAACAAGATTACCATGGACATCCCAGCCAAGATTAGTGATGATGTGGTAGCTATCATGCGTCATAATGCAGAAACAGCCTTCCGTGCAATCGGTGGCCTCGGTCTGTCTCGTTGTGATTTCTTCTATACAGATAAGGGCGAGATTTTCCTAAACGAGCTCAATACCATGCCAGGTTTCACCCAGTGGTCTATGTATCCACTACTTTGGGACAATATGGGAATCAGCTACCCAGAACTAATCGAGCATTTGGTTGACCTTGCTAAGCAAAGTTTTGACAAGCGCGAAGCGCATTTGCTATAAAATGAAAGAGAGGGTAGAAGCCGGAACTATCACTGCAAGGTGAGTCGAGTTCTCGGACTTCAACCCTTTTTAAAGGAGTAGAAATGAAATTAACAATCCATGAAGTTGCCCAAGCTGTTGGAGCTAAAAATGATGTTAGTCTTTTTGCGGATGCCCAGTTAGAAAAAGCTGAGTTTGACAGTCGTTTGATTGGGACGGGAGATTTGTTTGTGCCACTTAAAGGTGCGCGTGATGGTCATGACTTTATCGAAACAGCTTTTGAAAATGGTGCAGCAGTAACCTTGTCTGAGAAAGAGGTTGCAAATCATCCCTACATTCTAGTAGACGACGTTTTGACTGCCTTTCAAACCCTCGCAGCCTACTATCTTGAAAAAACGGCAGTTGATGTCTTTGCTGTTACGGGTTCAAATGGTAAGACAACGACCAAGGATATGTTGGCGCATTTACTGTCAACAACCTACAAGACCTACAAAACACAAGGGAACTACAATAACGAGATCGGACTTCCTTATACAGTTCTTCATATGCCTGATGATACTGAAAAGTTGGTCTTGGAGATGGGGCAGGATCACTTGGGAGATATCCATCTCTTGTCTGAATTGGCTCATCCAAAAACAGCCATCGTGACCTTGGTTGGAGAAGCTCATTTGGCCTTTTTCAAAGACCGTTCGGAAATCGCCAAAGGAAAAATGCAGATTGCAGATGGCATGGCTCCGGGTTCTGTTCTCTTAGCACCAGTCGATCCGATTGTCAAGGACTACTTGCCTACAGATAAAAAAGTGGTCCGTTTTGGGCAAGGAGCTGAGTTAGAAATCACAGACTTGGTTGAGCGCAAGGATAGTCTGACCTTTAAGGCTAATTTTTTGGAACAAGCCCTCGATTTGCCAGTGACAGGTAAGTACAATGCCACCAATGCTATGATTGCTGCTTATGTGGCTCTTCAAGAAGGAGTGTCAGAGGAGCAAATTCATCAGGCCTTCCAAAATCTGGAATTGACGCGTAACCGTACTGAGTGGAAGAAAGCAGCCAATGGAGCAGATATTCTGTCTGACGTATACAATGCCAATCCAACTGCTATGAAGTTGATTTTGGAGACATTCTCTGCCATCCCAGCTAACGAAGGAGGCAAGAAAATCGCTGTCTTGGCAGACATGAAGGAACTCGGCGACCAGTCAGTCCAACTCCATAACCAGATGATTTTAAGCCTATCACCAGATGTGCTGGATACCGTTATTTTCTACGGAGAAGATATTGCGGAATTGGCTCAACTTGCCAGTCAAATGTTCCCAATCGGTCATGTTTTCTACTTTAAAAAAACAGCCGACGAGGATCAATTTGAAGACCTAGTCAAGCAGGTCAAGGAAAGCCTCGGCGCCAATGACCAAATTTTGCTCAAAGGCTCGAACTCCATGAATCTAGCCAAGTTGGTAGAAAGTTTAGAAAATGAATGCAAGTGATTTTGCCAAGTATCTGCAAAGAATGCTAGCCATTACGGATACTGGATTAACCTTTACAAAAGATCCTTTCGACCGTGAGCGCTACGAGGACTTGCGAAGCCTGTTATCTGAAATGTTGAATCAGGTATCAGACCTCGATGCAGAAGAAGTTGCAGAAGTCATGAAACCAACTTCCGCTTATGCAACTCCTCTGATGGACGTCCGTGCTTGGATTGTTGAGGATGAAAAAGTCTGTTTAGTTAGAGGAAAAGGGGAGGATAGTTGGGCTTTGCCAGGTGGTTTTGGTGAAGTTGGCTATTCTCCAACCGAAAATATTCTTAAGGAAATTGAAGAAGAAACCGGCTTTACAGCAAAAGCTAAAAGGTTACTTGCAGTTTTTGACACCAATCGTTTCCAACTACAGAGCAAACAATATGCAAAGTTTGTCTTTGAATGCCAACTTCTTGACGGACAATTTCAAGAGAATCAAGAAATTGCGGACCTTCAATTTTTTGCCATTGACCAATTGCCAGTCTTATCTGAAAAACGCATCACAAAAGAACAAATGGAGATTCTTTGGCAGATTCATCAAGGACAAAGAGACCAATATCTTGACTGAGAAGATTATTATCGTATTTCTGAATTCATTTTTTTCGATTGACATGGTATAATATGTGAGAAGATTTTGAAATAATGAGGAATATTAAATGAATTTATGGGATATTTTCTTTACGACGAAAGCTACAGAACCACCCCAATTTGATCTTGTCTGGTATGTAAGTTTATTTACTTTATTAGCTTTGACCTTCTATGCTTCTTATCGCTATTACGATAAAAAAGTCTATCAACGTTTTTTCCAAATTTTACAAGCTGTCCAGTTGATTCTTCTCTATAGTTGGTACTGGGGAAATCACATGCCGTTGTCAGAAAGTTTACCATTTTATCATTGTCGTATGGCGATGTTTGTAGTGCTATTACTTCCTGGTAAGTCAAAATACAAGCAATATTTTTCTCTACTTGGAATCTTTGGAACGCTTGCGGCTTTTGTGTATCCAGTACCCGATGCCTATCCTTTTCCCCACATAGCCATCCTGTCTTTCATTTTTGGTCACCTAGCTCTTCTAGGAAATTCTTTGGTTTATTTATTTAGACACTATGACCCTCGATTATTGGATGTTAAGGGGATTGTTTTATTAACCTTCTCACTTAATGCTCTGATTTTTGTGGTTAATTTAGTGACTGGAGGAGATTATGGGTTCTTGACAAAGCCACCATTGGTTGGTGATCATGGCTTAGTGGCTAATTATCTGATTGTGTCGCTGGTATTAGCTACAGCCATTAGTTTGACCAAGAAAGTATTAGAAGTTTTTTTAGAGCAGAAAGCAGAAAAAATACTTGTGAAGAAAGCTTAAGTATAAGCTTTCTTTTTTTGTAAAAAACGATACTTTTTTAAAGTAAGGCTGCTAAGATAAAAAAATAGAAATAAAAAGTGAAAAATGACTAGGAAATTTATCAAAATCTAAGCACAATAAGATTTTTTGTGTTATAATATTCTTTGAATAGCTATGCCCAAACATAGTTATTAAATAGAAGTGAGAAACTTGGAAGACAGAGAGGATGCGATGTAATGACTAGAGATGGTTTTTTTACAGGCTTAGATATCGGAACTAGCTCGATTAAAGTGCTAGTAGCTGAGCATAGAGATGGCGAAGTAAATGTAATTGGTGTTAGTAATGCCAAAAGTAAAGGTGTAAAAGACGGAATTATTGTTGATATTGAAGCAGCTGCTTCAGCAATCAAATCTGCAATCACACAGGCAGAAGAGAAAGCTGGTATTTCTATTAAATCTGTCAACGTTGGCCTTCCAGCAAACCTCTTGCAGGTTGAACCAACACAAGGAATGATTCCTGTCACTTCAGATACCAAAGAAATCACAGATCAAGATGTTGAAAATGTTGTCAAATCAGCTTTGACAAAGAGCATGACTCCTGACCGTGAAGTGATTACCTTTATTCCAGAAGAATTCATTGTGGATGGTTTCCAAGGAATTCGTGACCCTCGTGGTATGATGGGTGTCCGCTTGGAAATGCGTGGTCTGCTTTACACAGGTCCTCGTACGATTCTACACAATCTTCGCAAGACGGTTGAGCGTGTAGGCATTCATGTTGATAATGTGATTATTTCACCTTTGGCAATCGTGAACTCCGTTCTCAATGAAGGCGAACGTGAATTTGGTGCGACTGTCATTGACATGGGTGGAGGTCAGACTACTGTAGCGACTATCCGTAACCAAGAATTGCAGTTCACTAACATCTACCAAGAAGGTGGAGACTACGTTACTAAAGACATTTCTAAAGTCTTGAAAACATCTCAAAAAATTGCAGAAAGTTTGAAACTGAACTATGGTGAAGCTTACGTTCCACTTGCAAGTAACGAAACTTTCCAAGTTGAAGTAATTGGTGAAGTAGAACCTGTTGAAGTAACAGAAAGCTATTTGGCAGAAATTATCTCAGCACGCATCAAACATATCTTTGACAAAATCAAACAAGAGTTGGAAAGAAGACACTTGTTGGATTTGCCAGGAGGTATCGTCCTTATCGGTGGAAATGCAATTTTACCAGGAATTGTTGAATTAGCCCAAGAAGTATTTGGTGTTCGCGTAAAACTCTATGTACCAAATCAAGTTGGAATTCGCAACCCTGCATTTGCGCACGTGATTAGCTTGTCTGAGTTTGCTGGTAAATTGACTGAAGTCAATCTTCTTGCTCAAAAAGCAGTTAAAGGAGATGAATTCCTTCGTCAAAAACCAATCAACTTTGGTATTCCAAATCAACGTTTGAATCCAGTAGCGCAACCAAGTCCAGCACAAACAGCTCCAGCTGAAACTGTGCAGGAAACTCCAGTTGCTCCCAAGGAAGAATTCCAAGCAAGTTCTCAAAGTAAACCGAAGCTAACAGAACGTTTCCGTGGTTTGATCGGAAGCATGTTTGATGAATAAAAGAGGATAAGAAATTATGACATTTTCATTTGATACAGCAGCAGCTCAAGGCGCAGTTATTAAGGTAATTGGTGTCGGTGGTGGTGGTGGTAACGCCATTAACCGCATGGTTGACGAAGGTGTTGCTGGTGTAGAATTTATCGCAGCCAACACTGATGTACAAGCCCTTAGCAGTACGAAAGCAGAAACAGTTATCCAACTTGGTCCAAAATTGACTCGTGGTTTGGGTGCTGGAGGTCGTCCAGAAGTTGGACGTAAAGCTGCAGAAGAAAGTGAAGAAGCTTTGACGGAAGCTATCACTGGAGCGGACATGGTCTTTATCACTGCAGGTATGGGTGGTGGATCTGGTACAGGTGCAGCCCCTGTTATTGCACGTATCGCTAAAGATCTTGGTGCTCTTACAGTTGGTGTTGTGACACGTCCTTTCGGATTTGAAGGAAGCAAACGTGGCCAGTACGCTGTAGAAGGAATCAACGAACTTCGCGAGCATGTTGATACTTTGTTGATTATCTCTAATAACAACTTGCTTGAAATCGTTGATAAGAAAACGCCACTTCTTGAAGCTCTTAGCGAAGCAGATAACGTTCTTCGCCAAGGTGTTCAAGGGATCACTGACTTGATCACGAACCCAGGATTGATTAACCTTGACTTTGCTGACGTGAAAACTGTAATGGCCAACAAAGGGAATGCCCTTATGGGTATCGGTATCGGTAGTGGTGAAGAACGCGTTGTTGAAGCGGCTCGTAAAGCAATTTACTCTCCACTTCTTGAAACAACAATCGATGGTGCAGAGGATGTCATCGTCAATGTTACTGGTGGTCTTGATTTGACCTTGATTGAAGCAGAAGAAGCTTCAGAAATCGTCAACCAAGCAGCTGGCCAAGGTGTAAACATCTGGCTTGGAACATCAATTGATGAAAGCATGAAGGATGAAATCCGTGTTACAGTTGTAGCGACAGGTGTTCGTCAAGAGCGCGTGGAAAAAGTAGTTGGAGCTCGTAACAACCAACCAGTTGGACGTCCATCAACTAAAGCGCCACAAGCACACACATTTGACCGTCAATTCGACTTGGAAGAGACAGCAGAATTGCCTAAATCAAGCCCACGTCGCTTTGAAACAAACCAAGCGTCTGCTTTTGGAGACTGGGACTTGCGTCGTGAGTCTATTGTTCGCCAAACAGATCCAGTTGTTTCACCAGTAGAACGCTTCGAAACACCAGTTTCACAAGATGAAGATGAATTGGATACACCTCCATTCTTCAAAAATCGTTAATCAATGAATTTGAAAAAAAATACTGAATTAGTTTTTCAGCAAATAGCTGATGCTAGTCAAGAAGCCAACCGTGCTCTAGATGCTGTTTCAGTAATCGCAGTGACAAAGTATGTAGATGTACAAACAGCGGAAGCCTTGCTTCCGCTTGGTGTCCGTCATATAGGTGAAAATCGAGTCGATAAATTTTTAGAAAAATATCAGGCCTTGAAAGATTACCCAGTTACTTGGCATTTAATAGGAACACTACAGAGACGGAAAGTGAAAGAAGTAATCCCATATGTGGATTACTTTCATGCTTTAGACTCCTTAAAGTTAGCCCAGGAAATTCAAAAGAGAACAGATCATGTTATCAAGTGTTTCTTGCAGGTCAATATTTCTGGGGAAGAAAGCAAGCATGGGTTTTCAAAAGAAGAATTGCTAGAACTTTTGCCAGAATTGGCTGAGTTAGATCAGATTGAGTATGTTGGTTTAATGACCATGGCTCCTTTTGAGGCAGACAGTGAAGAATTGAAAGAAATTTTCAAGGATACGCAGGCTCTGCAAGCAGAAATTAGAGAAAAACAAATCCCTAATATGCCGATGACAGAGCTAAGCATGGGAATGAGTCGTGATTTTAAAGAAGCGATTCAGTTCGGCTCAACCTTTGTTCGAATCGGTACAGCATTTTTTAAATAGGAGAGAGCTATGTCTTTAAAAGATAGATTCGATAAATTTATAGATTATTTTACAGAAGACGGAGAAGAAACGACTAACTACCAGACTCAACAAGAGGAAACAGTTAGCCCAGCCATCTCATCTTCTAAAGAATTACCAGCACCTGCTCAGTCAGGATCAGCAAAAGATGCAAATATTACTCGTCTTCATGCGCGTCAGCAAGAATTGGCAATGCAAAGCCATCGTTCAGATGAGAAAGTGACAATTGACGTTCGCTATCCAAGAAAATATGAAGATGCAACTGAGATTGTAGATTTGTTGGCTGGAAATGAAAGTATTTTGATTGATTTCCAATACATGACAGAGGTTCAAGCCCGTCGTTGCCTTGATTACTTGGACGGAGCCCGCCATGTCTTAGCTGGGAATATGAAAAAAGTTGCGAGTACGATGTATCTATTGACGCCTGTCAACGTTGTCGTGAATATTGAAGATATCAAACTTCCAGATGAATCACAAAGCGCTGAGTTTGGTTTTGATATTAAACGAAATAGAGCAAGATAATGATTTTCTTAATCCGTTTAATCCAAAATGCGGTTAGCATTTATTCCATCATTCTCGTTGCATTTGCTCTTCTTTCATGGTTTCCAAATGCCTATGAAAGCCAGTTAGGTCGCTTAGTTATCAGACTTGCTCGCCCAGTTATTGAGCCCCTTCGTAAGCTCAATCTACAATTTGCTGGTCTTGATTTTACGGTTTGGGCAGCGCTGATTCTGATTCAGTTTGTTGGAAATCTCTTAACACGACTAGTCTTATTACTATGACAGCAAATCGAGCCATTTATCAGCATTTTTCCCAAGATGATATTCCCTTTATTGATAAGGGGTTAGAGTGGATCAAGCGGGTAGAAGATACCTATGCACCGGTACTTACTCCTTTTATCAATCCCCATCAGGAACAGATTTTGAGGGTACTAGCTGGGACATATGGACTGGGTTGCCAAAGTAGTGGTGATTTTCTTCCGACAGAGTCGGTTCGAGTTCTTCTCTATCCAGATTACTTTGAACCGGAGATATCAGACTTTGAAATGGCCTTGTTGGAAATTTGCTATCCGAGTAAGTTTGAGCAACTGAGTCATGGAAAAATATTGGGAACAATTATCAACCAACTAGGAATTGACCGTAAATTATTTGGTGATATCTTGGTAGATGAAAAGAGAGCACAGATTTTTGTCAATCGTGATTTCATTCCTCTTTTTCAGGATGGAATAAGAAAGATTGGCAGACTTCCTGTATCGCTGGAGGAACGTCCTTTTACCGATAGGATTTTGTCTAAAATTGATTATAGAGAACGAGAAATTTTAGTTTCGAGTTTTCGATTGGATGCCCTCTTATCAAGTGCCTTGAAATTATCTAGAAACCAAGCTAGTCAACTGATAGAGAAAAAATCTGTCCAGGTAAATTATCATGTGGTTGAAAAATCTGATTACCAGGTTGCAGTTGGGGATTTGATCAGTGTGAGAAAGTTTGGTCGTTTGAAAGTTGTTAAAGACAATGGTCAGACCAAAAAGGATAAGAAAAAACTAACAGTCAGGCTACTTTTAAGCAAGTGAGAAAAAATATGTCGATTACACCACAAGAAATAAGTGATAAAGCTTTCTCAAGAACATTCAGAGGCTACAATCAGGAAGAAGTTGACCTATTTCTAGATAAGATTTACTTTGAATTAGAGGAGATGATTCGATACAAAGATGAAACTGAACTCTATATCAAAAAACTAGAAGAACGTCTTTCCTATTATACGAATGATATTCCTAAGAGAACAGTAACAAGCGAGCAAGAACCAGAAGCAATTAATGATTCTATTTTTTATTAAGTAAGTGAGGAAAAGTATGCCAATTACATCGTTAGAAATTAAAGATAAAACCTTTGGTACAAGATTTAGAGGTTTTGATCCAGAAGAAGTAGACGAGTTTCTGGATATCGTTGTTCGTGACTACGAAGACTTGGTTCGTAGCAATCACGATAAAGAGACACACATCAAGAGTTTGGAAGAACGTTTGTCTTACTTTGATGAGATGAAGGATTCCTTGAGTCAGTCAGTTTTGATTGCTCAAGATACAGCGGAGCGTGTTAAACAAGCTGCTCAAGAACGTTCAAACAATATTATTCAACAAGCTGAACAAGATGCTCAGCGTTTGCTTGAAGAAGCGAAATACAAGGCAAATGAAATTCTCCGTCAGGCTACAGATAATGCGAAGAGAGTGGCTGTTGAGACAGAAGAGTTGAAGAATAAGAGCCGTGTATTCCATCAACGCCTCAAGTCTACGATTGAAAGTCAATTGGCTATTGTCGAGTCATCTGATTGGGAAGATATTCTTCGCCCAACAGCTACTTACCTTCAGACAAGTGATGAAGCCTTTAAAGAAGTGGTGGGTGAAGTTCTTGGTGAAACTGTATCTTTACAACCAGAGGAAGAGCCTATTGATATGACTCGTCAATTCACACCAGAAGAGGTTGCTGAATTACAAGCTCGTATCGAGGCTGGTAACAAAGAATTAGCTGAGTTTGAAGCTCAACAAAACCAACAGACAGAAGAAAGTGACCAGCATGAAGAGTCAGTTGAAGTAGAAGCTACTGCGGCAACTGAGAACGATGCAAATAAAGAATCTGTTCTTATCCTATAAAAAATGTGAGAACAAGATCCAACCAACTATATTTTCAGCGAGCGGGAGATGGTGAGAGTCCTGCAATCCCTAGTGGTTAGATTATCCTCTCAAGCAATCCAGTCCGAAAACAGTAAGACTAGACGTCCCCCACGTTACGGGAAAAGAGGAAAAGAGACCCTGTCTTTTTTCGAACAAAGGTGGTACCACGATTTTCGTCCTTTTTGCGAATCGTGGTTTTTATTTTGTCAATTTAAATTAAAGGAGTAACAATGAAACTTAAAGAAACCCTCAATCTAGGGAAAACAGACTTTCCAATGCGTGCTGGTCTTCCAACCAAAGAACCAGTTTGGCAAAAAGAATGGGAAGAAGCAAAACTTTACCAACGTCGTCAAGAATTGAACCAAGGAAAACCTCATTTCACCTTGCATGATGGACCTCCGTATGCAAACGGAAATATCCACGTTGGACATGCCATGAACAAGATTTCTAAAGATATTATTGTTCGTTCTAAGTCTATGTCAGGTTTTTACGCCCCTTATATTCCAGGTTGGGATACACATGGATTGCCAATCGAGCAAGTCTTGGCAAAACAGGGCGTTAAACGCAAAGAAATGGACTTGGTTGAGTACTTGAAACTTTGCCGCGAGTACGCTCTTTCTCAAGTAGATAAACAACGTGAAGACTTTAAACGATTGGGTGTTTCTGGTGACTGGGAAAATCCTTATGTGACCTTGACTCCGGACTATGAAGCGGCTCAGATCCGTGTCTTCGGAGAAATGGCTAAGAAAGGCTACATCTACCGTGGTGCCAAGCCAGTTTACTGGTCTTGGTCATCTGAATCAGCTCTTGCTGAAGCGGAAATTGAGTACCATGACTTGCTTTCAACTTCCCTTTACTATGCTAACCGCGTCAAAGACGGAAAAGGTGTGCTCGATACAGATACTTACATCGTTGTGTGGACAACTACGCCATTTACCATTACGGCCTCTCGTGGTTTGACAGTTGGAGCAGATATTGATTATGTATTGGTACAACCAGCTGGTGAATCTCGTAAGTTTGTAGTTGCCTCAGAATTGTTGAATAGCTTGTCTGAGAAATTTGGCTGGGCGGATGTGCAAGTCTTGGCGACCTACCGTGGTCAAGAATTGAACCACATTGTGACAGTCCACCCATGGGATACGGCTGTAGATGAGTTGGTAATCCTTGGTGACCACGTTACGACTGACTCTGGTACTGGTATTGTCCATACAGCCCCTGGTTTTGGTGAGGACGACTACAATGTTGGTGTTGCCAACGGCCTTGAAGTTGCTGTAACAGTTAACGAACGCGGTATTATGATGGAAAATGCTGGTCCTGAATTTGCGAGTCAGTTCTATGACAAGGTTGTGCCGACTGTTATCGAAAAACTGGGTGATTTACTCCTTGCTCAAGAAGAAATCTCCCACTCATATCCATTTGACTGGCGTACCAAGAAACCAATCATCTGGCGAGCTGTTCCACAATGGTTTGCCTCTGTATCTAAATTCCGCCAAGAAATCTTGGATGAAATTGAAAAAGTGAAGTTCCACTCAGAATGGGGTAAAGTTCGTCTCTACAATATGATTCGTGACCGTGGAGACTGGGTTATCTCTCGTCAACGTGCTTGGGGAGTTCCCCTTCCTATCTTCTATGCTGAAGACGGAACGCCAATCATGACTGCTGAGACTATTGAACATGTAGCTCAACTCTTTGAGGAACACGGTTCTATCATCTGGTGGGAACGTGATGCTAAGGACCTCTTGCCAGAAGGATTTACTCATCCAGGTTCACCAAATGGCGAGTTCAAAAAAGAAACAGACATCATGGACGTATGGTTTGACTCAGGTTCGTCATGGAATGGAGTGGTGGTCAACCGTCCAGAACTCAAATACCCAGCAGACCTCTACCTAGAAGGTTCTGACCAATACCGTGGTTGGTTCAACTCATCACTTATCACATCTGTTGCCAACCATGGCGTTGCTCCTTACAAACAAATCTTGTCACAAGGATTTGCCCTTGATGGTAAAGGTGAAAAGATGTCTAAATCTCTTGGGAACACCATTGCTCCAAGCGATGTTGAAAAACAATTTGGTGCGGAAATCTTGCGTCTCTGGGTAACAAGTGTTGACTCAAGCAACGACGTGCGTATCTCTATGGATATCTTGAGCCAAGTCTCTGAAACTTACCGTAAGATCCGGAACACACTTCGCTTCTTGATTGCCAATACATCTGACTTTAACCCAGCTCAAGACGCAGTAGCTTACGATGAGCTTCGTTCTGTTGACAAGTACATGACCATTCGCTTTAACCAGCTTGTGAAAACGATTCGTGATGCTTATGCAAACTTTGAATTCTTGACAATCTACAAGGCCTTGGTGAACTTCATCAACGTTGATTTGTCAGCCTTCTACCTTGATTTTGCGAAAGACGTTGTTTACATCGAGGGTGCCAAATCACTCGAACGCCGTCAAATGCAGACTGTCTTCTATGACATTCTTGTCAAAATCACTAAACTCTTGACACCAATCCTTCCTCACACAGCAGAGGAAATCTGGTCATATCTTGAGTTTGAAGCTGAAGAATTTGTTCAATTGTCTGAATTACCAGAAGCTGAAACTTTTGCCAACCAAGAAGAAATCTTGGATACTTGGGCAGCTTTCATGGACTTCCGTGGACAAGCTCAAAAAGCCTTGGAAGAAGCACGTAATGCCAAAGTTATCGGGAAATCACTCGAAGCACACTTGACAGTTTATCCAAACGAAGTGGTGAAAACTCTTCTTGGAGCAGTGGATAGCAATGTAGCTCAACTTTTGATCGTGTCAGAATTGACCATCGCTGAAGGTACAGCTCCAGAAGGCGCAGTTAGCTTTGAGGATGTTGCCTTTACAGTTGAACGCGCTGCAGGTGAAGTTTGTGACCGTTGCCGTCGTATCGACCCAACAACAGCAGAACGCAGCTACCATGCAGTCATCTGTGATCACTGTGCAAGCATCGTAGAAGAAAACTTTGCAGACGCTGTCGCAGAAGGATTTGAAGCGAAATAATCAGATTAGAAATATGTCTTCTCATAGTTTAAGATGAGAGGAAAGGTAAAAGAGAGAAAGTCATTTCTCTCTTTTTTTGCTGGTAAAAGCTTAGGACAAAGATGTAGAAATTCAACATTTTTAGGGAAAGTTTTAAGTTGATTTTTTGAGATTCTTTTAAAAAGAGAGATCGTTTTTTGGTACTTTTCAAAAGCTTGTGTTGCTTCTAAAAATCGCGACAAATAATTTGAATAATCAAGTGAAATCGGGTAGAATAGAAAGGATTGAATAATATATTGAAGAGGAAATTTTGAGAATGAAACATCAGTTTTATGGAGAAAAACGACAGCGCTTTTCTTTCCGGAAGTTGTCCGTTGGGCTCGTTTCGGCTACTATTGGAAGCTTCTTTTTGAATGGGCAAATGGCTGAGGGCTTGACTTCTGTGAAGGCAGCAGAAATTCAAAGTCAGCAGTCTGCTCAGGTCAAATACCACTACGTAGTGGAGTCTGAATTGACGGAGGCAGAGAAGAGTGCCTTGATCAGGGAGATTCCAAAGCATGTTGAGGATGCTTCAGAGACCTATTACTTAGTTTATCGTCCGACTACTCAAGGGGATTCATCTGGAGTATTGCCTAAGACAGGTCACTCTGGCCTTTGGGAATCAACTTTTACAGCGATGGGTCTTGCATTACTAGTGCTTGTAGTTGTTAGAGGCAGAAATGGGAAGAGGTATTTATCTTCGATCTTGTTGGTAACTGGGATGGGATCTATACTTCTATCTCCAACAGTCTTAGCAGTGACGAATATCGAACTTGCAGCATATAATCAAAGTCTTAACTTGGGTCTCGGAGAATCCCTTCCAGCACCATTGAAAATTGACGGTTATGACTATATCGGTTACTTAAAGAATAAAGAACAAAATGATAGTCATTTAGCTCATTCTGCTCTGAAGGAAAATCTGACACTTGATTTAGAGAAAGAGAAGGGAAGTGAACTTAAGCCGAGTGAAACAAATCCTGATATGAAAGAGATTGTTTCGGATAAGGGTGATGCTTTAACTGAGGGAGAAAGAGAAGCTATAGCTGCTAAGGAGAGAGAGTCTGCTCGTCTAAGCACCGTTTATGACTTGCCAGAACTAAAAATTAGTGAGCAGGAGTCAGTTCAAGAACTTCCTTATCAGACAAAATACCAATATTCCGATGAATTGGCTCAAGGGCAATCAAAAGTTATACAATCTGGTGTTCGAGGTCAACGTACAGTAGTGACTCGTCATTTTCGTAAGGATCAAGAAATCGTGAAAAGCGAAATGATCTCTGATCAAGTGACGGTTGAACCTGTTTCTGAAATTATTTTAGTTGGAACAGCTCCAACTAACTCGATACCAAAAGAAACTCCAGTTCACGAAGTTCCAGAATTGGCAGAATATGGCACAAGTGCTGAGACAGCGCCAGTTCACGAAGTTCCAGAACTGACGGAATACGGTACAACTCCTGAAATAGCGCCAGTTCACGAAGTTCCAGAATTGGCAGAATATGGCACAAGTGCTGAGACAGCGCCAGTTCACGAAGTTCCAGAACTGACGGAATACGGTACAACTCCTGAAATAGCGCCAGTTCACGAAGTTCCAGAATTGGCAGAATATGGCACAACTCCTGATACAGCTCCTGTTCACGAAGTTCCAGAATTAGCAGAGTATGGTACAACTCCAGAGACAGCGCCTGTTCATGAAGTTTCAGAATTAACAGAGTACGGCACAACTCCAGAAACAGCGCCAGTTCACGAAGTTCCAGAATTGGCAGAATATGGCACAACTCCTGATACAGCTCCTGTTCACGAAGTTCCAGAATTAGCAGAGTATGGTACAACTCCAGAGACAGCGCCTGTTCATGAAGTTTCAGAATTAACAGAGTACGGCACAACTCCAGAAACAGCGCCAGTTCACGAAGTTCCAGAATTGACAGAGTATGGCACCAGTCCTGAGACAACTCCAGTTCAAGAGATTCCAGAACTGACGGAATATGGGACTAATCCTGATACAGCTCCTGTTCACGAAGTTCCAGACTTGGCAGAGTATGGCACCAGTTCTGATACGCCTCCAGATCAAGAGATTCCAGAACTGACGGAATATGGGACAAATCCTGATACAGCTCCTGTTCACGAAGTTCCAGAATTGGCAGAGTATGGCACCAGTTCTGATACGCCTCCAGTTCAAGAGATTCCAGAACTGACGGAATATGGGACAAATCCTGATACAGCTCCTGTTCACGAAGTTCCAGAATTGGCAGAGTATGGCACCAGTTCTGATACGCCTCCAGTTCAAGAGATTCCAGAACTGACGGAATATGGGACAAATCCTGATACAGCTCCTATTCATGAGAATTCTGAGTTGGAATTGACTACAAATGATGAGGTTAGAATAGAAAAGATTGATTTTTCTATTGACGAGCAATATACAGATGAGATTCCAGAAGGAAGTCGTCAGATTACAACTCCAGGTGTCCAAGGTGAGCGGACCATCAAGACTCGTGTTTACAGCTCTAACGGTCAAGTGGTTGACCGTCAAGAGTTGTCTAATGAAGAAACCTTGGCTCCAGTAACGCAAATTGTCAAAGTCGGGACGGCTAAACCAAGCATGGTGCCAAATGAAGCACCAAAAGCAGATATTCTGTCAGAATATCCGTTGACTTATACTGACGAAATTCGTGTAGAGAAAATAGCCTTCAACATCGAGGAGCAACATACGGACGAATTGGTTCAAGATGCCCGCCAGATCGCAACACCAGGTGTTGAGGGTGAGCGTACGATTAAGACTCGTGTCTTCAGTTCCAATGGTCAGGAAATCGATCGCCAAGAATTGTCTAATGAGGAAACCCTAGCTCCCGTAACACAAATTGTCAAGGTCGGCACTGCTAAACCAAGCATGGTACCGAACGATCCACCGCAAGTAGACGCCCTGCCAGAGTATCCGTTGACTTATACTGACGAAACGCGCGTAGAAAAAATCAACTTTAGCATTCGTGAAGAAGAAACGGATGAATTGGTTCGTGATGCCCGCCAAATCACAACTCCAGGAGTCCAAGGTGAGCGTACGATTAAGACTCGTGTCTACAGTTCTAACGGTCAAGAGGTTGACCGTCAAGAGTTGTCCAATGAGGAAACCCTAGCTCCTGTAACTCAAATTGTCAAAGTCGGCACGGCTAAACCAACCATGGTACCAAATGAAGCGCCGAAAGCAGACGCTTTACCAGAGTATCCGCTGACTTATACCGACGAAACTCGGGTTGAGAAAATACCCTTCAACATCGAGGAGCAATATACCGATGAGCTTGTTCGAGATGCCCGCCAAATCACAACTCCGGGAGTACAAGGTGAGCGCACGATTAAGACTCGTGTCTACAGTTCCAATGGTCAGGAAATCGACCGCCAAGAGTTGTCTAATGAGGAAACCTTGGCTCCTGTAACGCAAGTGGTCAAGGTCGGAACGGCTAAGCCAACCATGGTACCGAGTGAAGCGCCGAAAACAGAGGCTCTGCCAGAGTATCCACTGACTTATACAGATGAAACGCGCGTTGAAAAAATCAACTTTAGCATTCGTGAAGAAGAAACGGTTGACTTGGTTCGTGATGCCCGCCAAATCACAACTCCAGGTGTTGAGGGTGAGCGTACGATTAAGACTCGTGTTTACAGCTCTAACGGTCAGGAAATCGACCGCCAAGAGTTGTCTAACGAGGAAACTCTAGCTCCAGTAACACAAATCGTCAAAGTCGGAACTGCTAAACCAACCATGGTACCGAGTGAAGCGCCGAAAGCGGAAGCTTTAGAGGAGTTCGATTTAATTTCACTGCATAATCTCTTGGCAGAATCGGATCAGATTAAAGCTCAGGCCCGTTATTTCAACGATAGTCAGAGTCATCAAGATAACTATGATGCTGCTTTGACGGCAGGTCAAGCGATTCTGAGCCAATCCCAAGCCAGCCAAGCAGAAGTCAACCAACTGGTGGAACAAATCAATCAAGCCAAGGCTCAATTAAGTGGTCTTGAAGTTGTTAAAACGGCTCTTCAGACTGAGTACGATTTAAATCCAACGATTAAAACTTCTGTTAAATATAAGAATGCGGATTCAGAAAAGCAGACAGCTTATACTGACGAATTGACCAAGGCAGAGGGAGTTTTGAACAATCAGACTGCTACACAAGTACAGGTCAACCAAGCTCTTGCTAGCCTGACAGCATCCAAAGAAGCTCTAAATGGAGTGCCTAAAGTCAAGCCGACTGTTGCGGTTTTAAGTCTGACTGAGAATGCTGATGATAAGTCGGTTACGGTTCAATATAGATTGGAAGACCAGACCCAGTCCTTCCGTTCGGCGACTGCAGAATTGTATCAGGGAGATCAGCTGATTCGCACTCTTCCAATTACCAACTTTGCTGGCAGCCTGAAAATTGGCGACCTAGACTACTACACAGGTTACACTCTAAAAACCAAGTTGACTTATGAACTAGATAATGGCAGCTTTACTGAGTTTGAAACAGACAGTCGTAACTTTGAGTTAGAATACAAGAAGATTGCCTTCCGTGATATTGATTCTGTTGAGTTTTATCATAAAGAAAACGACCAATACAAGCGTTTTGTATCGATGAGCTCCATGCCTACGGATCTGTCTACCTACTTCGTTAAGATCAAATCAAGCGAATCCAAGGAAATTCTCCTACCAGTTCACAGCATTTCTGAAGCAGAGAAAGATGGCAAGGCAGTCTATAAGGTTAATGTAACCCTTCCTGAACTCGTCCAAGAAAGTGAAACGGGCTACAAGTCTGGGCACGACTTCTACATCAGTAAGGCAGTCCCAAGTCAGCAAAATGTCTACACTAGCTTTGCAGGATTGGTAGAAGCTATGAAGCGAAATATGGCAGGAAATTATGTTCTGGGAGCTGATTTGGATGCGAGTGAGGTCAACTTAGCTCCTGCGGATTATGTCTACCTCAAAGGAAACTTCACCGGCAGTCTGACAGGTAGTCAAAATGGTAAGCAATACGCGATTTACAATCTAGCCAAACCTTTATTTGAAAACCTGAAGAGTGGTTCTGTTATTTCCAATATCGACTTTAAAGACGTGAATATCGTGGGTACCTATGACTCGGCTGCGCTGGCACGCAATGCGGAGAATGCGCGAATCACAGATGTTTCTGTTCAGGGGAGAGTATCGGTAGTAGGAAATGCTTCTAACGTGGCGGGTCTAGTAGTTAATGGAACCAATACGAAAATTACAAATAGTTCCTTTACGGGAACTATCCTATCTAACAGTCAACACATCAAAGCTTATAATGTAGGTGGTTTGGTTGCAAACCTTAAAGGAGGAGAATCTCTTCTTAGCCAAAGTAAAGCAGATGTAACAATTATTAGTGGTGCACGATCAAATGAACAACGTATCGGTGGTTTGGTTGGACGTCTAGAAAATAATGCTCGAATCACCAAATCGTATGTTACAGGAAAACTATATAATGCAACCACTAATGGTCAAATCGGTGGAGTGGTCGGCTCGAACTACTTTAATGGTTTAGTTGATAATGTTATCAGTAATGTCAGTGGTACAAATGTTTACAGTATTTCTGGGGATCAGGGCTATAAAAACGACCGCATTACGCAAGCATATAAAGTTGCTAAAAGTGAAACCTTGAAGAACGATCAGTTTGTTACTTCTACTATTACTCAAGAAGAAATGGAAGAAAAACTGACTGCCATGGACATCACGACTAGCCTAGATGACACGAATCTAAATATGCGTTTTGTCGACTATGGTGAGGTAAACAATGCTCAGTTCGACCGCGGATATTCTTATGCAAATATGGAGAAGCTGCTTCCTTTCTACAATAAAGAAACCATTGTTTCGTTTGCTAACAAGATTCCGAAAGAGCATAAGTTGAACAGGGAGTACCTACTGGATGTTGTTCCGATGAAGGGTGACCAGATTATCACTGATATCCATAGCAATAAAACTGTAATCAATCGTTTGATGCTTCACTACATGGACAATACCATTGACTATCTAGAAATATCTTATCAGGGAGATTTCGTCAACCAAGGTATTGCTGAGTATAGGATGAAGGGATTAGATCTTCTTTATACTCCAGAAGCCTTTGTATCAGATTATACTAGTATTCTAAATCAAGTGTTGCCAGAGCTGAACAAGGTCGTTCTTGATTCGCCAGCTATGCGAACTGCTCTCGGAGTAGCCGCAGATACTTCTTTGGATGAACTATACTTAGACACCGCATTTACGCAAGTGAAAAGTAAGCTATCAGGTGAGCTTCGCAAAGTGCTGGCTATGGATAAGGCTATCAATACTGAAGGTGAAGTAGTTAAGGATTATCTTGTTAAGAAGATTCTTGCTGATAAAGAAGCTTTCCTATTAGGTTTGACTTACCTTAACCGTTGGTACAATATCAACTATGATAACTTTAATGTCAAAGACTTGTCGGCTTACAAGTTGGATTTCTATGGTAAGAATGACGTTTCGGTTCTTGATACAATCATTGCTTTAGGGAAATCAGGACTTGAGAATCTCAAGGCTAAGAACAACTATACAGCGTATGATAATTCGCTCTCTGAAGCAACTGGCAAGCGAGGACTCTTCAATTACCTTGAAGGCTACCGTCAGCTCTTCCTTCCATACAAGACCAATAATGAATGGCTCAAGACCAATACAAAAGCCTACATCGTTGAGGCTAAATCCGATGTAGCAGAAGCGAGACAGCTTCAGGACGCAGCCGAGGGCAAGAGCAAGTACTCTGTCGGTGTTTATGACAAGATTACAGCAGATAATTGGGAACACAAGGGCATGCTCCTACCACTCTTGACCATGACTGAGAAAGGTGTCTATGCTATCTCTAATATGTCTACCCTCTCTATGGGAGCTTATGATCGTTACCGCCTGGATGCCAATAACAGAGTGCGCACAGACGCAGAACTAATTGAATATGTTGAAGACAGAGTGAGAAAAACAGCTGAATACCAGCGCGACCACTATGATTTCTGGTATAAGATTCTGAGTCCAGAAAGCAAGGACAAGCTCTTCCGTTCGGTTCTGGTTTATGATGGATTCTCATTGGTTGACAAGAATGGTCAAAGATATTGGGCACCAGCTAATGACAAAAAATCACAGGCTATGCAGGAATTCTTTGGACCAGCTGGCAAGTGGTATCCAAGCAAGGGCTATAATGCCTATGCTACGGGTAGTGTAACTCACTTTGATGCTGCTAAATTGTTGGAAGACTATGGTAACTCAGTCTACACGCATGAGATGACCCATAACTCTGACGGTGCTATTTACTTTGAAGGTTATGGTCGTCGTGAGGGACTAGGCGCGGAACTCTATGCTCGCGGACTCTTGCAATCTTCGCCGAGCGCAGATGAATCAACCATTACGCTCAATACTCTCTTCAAGGTGGACAAGGATTCTAAGACACGTCTACACACATATAACTTCAAGGAACGTGTTCAAAATGAAGCAGACCTACAACACTATGTCCATGGTATGTTTGACATGATCTACACCTTGGACTATCTAGAAGGTACTTCTATGTTGAAGCAGAGCGATGCTGCCAAGTTACAGTGGTTCAGGAAGATGGAGAATTACTATATTACAGATAAGTATGGTAAGGAGACCCACGCAGGTAACCAGACGCGAAGCTTCACTGCTGAAGAAATCAAGCAGCTGAAGACCTTTGACTCCTTGATTGAAAATGATGTGATCACTCGTCGGGAGAACAAGGAAAGCGGAAAATATGATCGAAATGGCTACCTCAGTCTCAGCCTCTTCTCACCAATTTACTCAGCCTTGAGCAATCCAAATGGAGCGCCAGGTGACGTTATGTTCCGTCGCACAGCCTATGAATTACTGGCAGCCAAGGGCTATCATGACGGATTTGTCCCTTATGTTTCTGGTCAGTACTCTCAGGAAGCCTTCGATGAAGGGATGAAAACGTGGGATGGATGGTCTGGAAGAGATGTCGGTCTCGTGACAGACCAGAAAGTCTTGGAAAATGTATTTAAAGGTGAATACACCTCTTGGGCAGCCTTCAAGAAGGCCATGTACAAGGAGCGGATTGATCAGCTGACCAAGCTGAAGCCAATTACCATTGAGTACGAGCTTAAAAATCCAAACAGTACCAAGAAAGTAACCATTCGTTCTTATGCAGAGATGCAGCAGTTGATGGACGCAGCCGTGGCAGAGGATGTACGCAACATTACCAATGCTACTAGCCGTGTCGAAGCTAGCTGGGTTAACCTGCTCAAGAAGAAGATTTACAATGCTTATCTTCGTGAGACAGACGACTTCAGACAGTCTATTTTCAAGAAATAAGGAAACGATTCTGTTTGATTAAAATTTGAAAAATTCCTAGGTTTAAGGCCACCTAGGAATTTTTCTGTGGTTTCTCCCTGATCTTGTTTGTGCATTCAAGAACTGATAAGATAAGGATTTTGAAAGCGTAAATGAACTGAAAAGATTAGCAGTTTTTTGTGGCTATTATTTATAGCAAATAAATTGAATAATCTAGTAAATTTCGGTAGAATAGAGGGGATTCAAATCATGATGAAGGAAAGATTAGAAATGAAAAGAAGTTATTTAGGAGAAAAGCACCAGCGTTTTTCATTGAGAAAAGTTTCGGTTGGTCTAGTGTCTGCTCTGGTAGGGGTTTTCTACCTTTTTAGTGGAGGAGGTTCTCTTGCTAGTGTAGCAGCTAGTGAACAGACGCCATCCGTCACAAAACAGATTCACTATAAGTACGTGACAGAGAGTGAGCTCACGGACCAAGAGAAGCAATTGGTAGTCAAAGAATTGCCACAGTTTGTTGAGGAAACAGATGATACATACTATTTGATTTATAGACCGACGAGACAGTTGCCTGCAACTGGTCACAGCCAACTCATTAGCTCAATTGCAGCGGGGGCAGGTATTGTACTACTGGTCGTAGCAATTAAACTGGGCAGAGATGATCGCAAGAAACTCGCTTCATTCATGCTCTTAACTAGTCTAGGAAGTCAGCTAATCGCGCCAACTTCCTTGGCTTTAACAAATCAAATGCTCGCTGACTACAATCAGGAATTGACTGTACAGGTCGGGGAAGCATTGCAATCCCCACTTACGATTGAAGGCTACCAATATGTAGGCTATTTGAAATCTCAAAAAGCAGTAAACTCTCCAGCTGATAGCAAGAAAGAGTTGAATCATTCGGCTCCTATTGATACTCCAGTTCAAACTTCAAACGGAAGCCAAGCGCAGGAAGAGTACCGTGCTCAGAAACCAAGTGATGCTCCTGTATTTGAACAACCAGAGTTAAAGGTTGAAAGTAAAGATACGAGTCGTACAGAGATTATTCCTTTCCAAGTAGAGGAAGTAGAAGCAGCTGATTTGCCGCAAGGTCAAACTGAGGTGATTCAGGCAGGGAAAAATGGTAGTCGTACCATTGTGACCCGCAGCTACATTTTAAATGGTCAGGTGATCCATACAGAGGAGGTTTCCAATCAGGTAACGACTGAGCCGACTTCTGAGATTAGAAAAGTCGGAAGCAAGGTCCTTTCTCCTACAAAACCAAGCCCAGGGGAGTCCGTTAGTGAAAAACCAACAGATGCTCCTGTAAATGAAGTTCCAAGCTTAAACGTTGAAGAAAAAGATGTTACCACGACGGTAGCAGAACCCTACACTCGAGAACGAGTTGAGAGTGATAGCTTGCCAGTTGGCCAGACCAAGATAACACAAGCTGGTCAAGATGGCGTGCGTACAATCGTCACCCGTCAGTACATGGTAGATGGAAAAGTAGAGAGAAGCCAGGAACTCTCTAACGAAGTGACAACTCCAGCAGTATCAGAAATCGTAACAGTTGGAACAGGCCCTGTTAGCGAGAAACCAACAGAGGCTCCTGTAAATGAAGTTCCAAGTCTAGAGGTTGAAGAAAAGGATGTTACTACGACGGTAGCAGAACCCTACACTCGAGAACGAGTAGAGAGTGATAGCTTGCCAGTTGGCCAGACCAAGATAACCCAAGCTGGTCAAGATGGAGTGCGCACAATCGTCACCCGTCAGTACATAGTAGATGGCAAAGTAGAGAGAAGCCAGGAAATTTCCAACGAAGTGACGACTCCAGCGGTATCAGAGATCGTAACGGTCGGAACAGCTCCTGTTAGCGAGAAACCAACAGACGCTCCTGTAAATGAAGTTCCAAGCTTAAACGTCGAAGAAAAAGATGTCACCACGACGGTAGCAGAACCCTATCCAACTAAGGAAGTGGAAAGTGCAGACCTGCCTTTGGGGCAAAGGGAAGTTAGTCAAGCAGGTCAAGAGGGCGTGCGTACGATTGTGACTCGTCAGTATTTAGTAGATGGAAAAGTCGAAAATACAGAGGAAATCTCTAACACTGTCACAAAAGAAGCAGTTCCTCAGATTATCAAAGTCGGTATAAAACCAATTTCTACAAATGCGGATCACGCTCCTGTGGAACCAGAAAAAGGAACTCTCGACCTCGAACCCTTACACCAATTAGTGGAAGAGGCCGATAGCATTCAGAAAACGCATCAGTATTTCAATGATACCACTGCAGATCAAGAGTCTTATAAACAGGCAGTTGCAAATGCCCAAGCTCTCTTTGAGACATCTCATGCCAGTCAAGAACAGGTTGATTCTTTGAAAAAAGCCCTTGAAACTGCTAAGAATAATCTAGACGGCCAACCTGTTGATAAGAAAACTCTTGGAGTTGAATTTGACATGAAGGATGTGACTCAGTCTACAGTTGCTTACCAGTATGCTGATGAACAAGCCAAACTCCGCTATCGTCGTGCTCTAGATCAGGCCAAGCTCGTTTTGGACAATCCTTTCGCCAATCAAGCCTTGGTCGATCAAGTTCGGACGGATCTCGAGGCAGCTCGTCAAGCTCTGGATGGTGTCAAGAGAAAACCAACCCTCTCTCTAGTCCGTGTCGAGAAGGAAGAAGACAAACGCCAAGTTTCTCTTAGCTATCATTTGACGGATGCTACAGCTAGCTATCAATCAGCCAAAGTGCAGCTATACAAGGGCGAAACGCTGATCAAGGAAGTCGACCTTGTGGACCTCGCTCAAAAATTGACACTTGATGACTTGGACTACTATACTCCTTATACCCTCAAAACTGTCATGAAATATGATCTGGGTCAAGGGGAACAAACTAGTATAGAGGATCAACGCCTAGTTCAGCTAGATTATAAGAAGGTTGAAATCAAAGACATCGACCGCATCGAACTGTACGGTAAAGATGGCAGTCACTACCGACGTTACCTATCTCTGTCGGAAGTGCCGTCTGATTTGGACAACTACTATGTCCGCATTCAGTCAGACAAGTTCAAGGATATGCTCTTACCCGTTTCTAAGATTACAGATAAGGGAAATGCCTACTCCGTAACGGTATCAGCTAATCAGCTCGTCGAGGGAGAAGGGGACCATTATCGTCCAGATTACTCTTTTGAACTGCCGAAAACGCCTCTTAGCCAAGAAGGTGTCTATACGTCCTTCAAAGCGCTCGTAGAGGCCATGAAGTCAAACCCGACTGGAAACTTCACATTAGGAGCGGATGTTTCAGCAGATGAATTCCAGTTGGAACAGTCTGCGACAAGCTATGTTCCAGAAGAATTTTCAGGTAGCCTAACTAGCCGAGTGGATGGCAAAGATTATACCATCTACAACTTGGCAAAACCACTCTTTGCAACCTTGAAAAATGCCACCATCCAGCAACTGACCTTGAAATCGGCTGCGGTTACAGGTAAGGACTCTATCGGGGCCTTGGCTAGCAATGCTCAGAATGCAACGATTACGGATGTTTCTGTAAGTGGTAGTCTATCTGGGAACAAGCATATCGGTGGACTCGTAGGAGTTGCCCAAAACACAAAACTAACCAATGTTGCCTTTAAAGGGTCCATCACCAGCACCCAAGAAGGAGGGCAGGAGTACAATGTTGGTGGCCTGGTCGGTAGTTTCCACGGCAACCAATCACTGGCGCAGAAGAGCCAAGCAGATGTATCTATCCAAGTAACAGGTCGAAATGGAGACCAGCGTGTTGGAGGCTTGATTGGTCGCTTGCAAAATGGAGCTAGATTAGAAACTTCTTATGTGAGTGGTTCTATCCAGAATGGAGGTCATTCTGGCCAAGTCGGTGGAGCGATCGGATCTACTTGGAACAATGGACAGGTCCGAAATATCTTGACCAGTGTCAAGGTTCAAAATGGTCATGCGATGACAGGAGATCCCTATCCTGAGGCTTCTGTTCGGGACTCTTATGTTCTTGAAGGAACTACAGCAAATCGAAAAGATGAACGTTTTGTCCGTTCTATTTCAGAGGCCGATGCGCAAGCCAAACGTCAGTCCTTTGGAATCACTTCAAACTTGACGGACCAGGAGCCATTGCAGCAAGCTTACCAGCATCAAACAGACTATAGTCGAGTGAGGGGAGCCCAAGAGTCCAGAAAGCAAGCCTACGAAAATGTAGAAAAACTATTACCATTCTACAACAAAGACTTCATCGTTCATACAGCCAACCAATTAGCTGAAGATGATAAACTCAACAAAGTAGCCCTGCTAGATGTGGTTCCGATGAAAGATGAGACACTGATAACAGATGTCAACAGCTATAAGGGTGAAATCAATAGACTGATGCTGCATTATGCAGATAAGACGATTGCTTATCTTGATCTGGCCTACAAGGGAGATTTTGCCAATGGCCAGATTGCTGAATATAGCATCGCTGATAAGAATTTGCTCTATACGCCAGAAGCCTTCCTATCTGACTACCAGTCCATTAAAGCGAGTGTCTTGGAAGAACTCAAAGCTGTGACCTATGACTCAACTGCAGTGCGTAAAGTATTAGGGATTGGTGAAACAGCTTCCTTAGATGATCTTTATCTAGAAAAAGCCTTTGAACAAACCAAGGCTGAACTAGGTCAGGAGCTCCTCAAGGTACTTTCAGTTGACAAGTCGATTAACACCCTAGGCCCTGCCGTAGCTGATGCGATTAGCCAAAAGATTCTGAAGAACAAAGAGGCCTTCCTGCTTGGTCTGACCTATCTCAATCGTTGGTACAATGTCAACTATGGAACGTTCAATACCAAAGATCTTAATGCCTATAAGTTTGATTTCTTTGGCAACCAAGCAGCTTCGACACTGGATACTATCATCGCTCTCGGAAACTCTGGAATGGGCAATCTTCGAGCGCAAAACAACTTCAATGCTTACCGACAATCCCTAGCCAAGGAAAAAGGCAAAGGAGACCTCTTTGCTTACTTAGAAAGTCTGCGCGAGCTCTTCTTACCAAACAAAACCAACAGTGAGTGGTTCAAGGAAAATACCAAGGCTTATATCGTAGAAGCTCGTTCAAGTCTGCCAGAAATTCAGGCTAAACAGGACAATGCAGATCGTAAGAGTAAGTATACAATCAAGGTCTACGACAGACTGACTCAGGGAGATTGGGGCTTCAAGCAAATGGTTCTCCAGCTTCTGACCTTACCTGAAAGAGATGTCTATATCATCAGCAATATGTCGACCATTGCCTTTGGTAGCTTTGGAGGCTACAGGAAAGAAGGTGGCAGAGTTCTCTCAGGAGAGGAACTCCATCGACACGTTGAAAAACTTGTGGATCAATCAGCTGAATGGCAACGAAACCACTATGACATGTGGTACAACATTCTAAGTCCAAACAGGAAAGACACTCTATTCAGACGGGTGATTGTTACAGACGGTTTCTTTCTTTATAATGATAAAGGCCAGCAATATTGGGCTCCGCGTAATGATAAGACCTCTGTTGCTATGTACAATTTCTTTGGTCCTGCTGGCAAGTATCACGGAGACAATGGACTAGGAGCCTTTGCCAATGGTTATGAAGTCTTCTACGTCTATGACCAGATGCTGGGAGCTTCTGGAACCATGGTCTATACCCATGAAATGACCCACAACTCGGATGGTTCTATCTATTTTGAAGGACATGGTCGTCGTGAGGGTGAAGGACCTGAGAGCTTTGCTACAGGGATGTTAGAGTCTGTAACCAATGTTAGCGAAAAAGGTCTCGTACTTAATAGCTTCTATCAAGGAGATAAAGATTCGACCACACGTTACCATACCTATGATCCTGTTGCACGATTCTCCTCAGCAGATGCTCTTCGAGACTACATGCATGGAGTCTTTGACGTACTGAACCTTCTGGATTATGTTGAAGGGGATGTTGTTACTGGTGTTCTAACTGATCAACAGAAAATGAAATGGTACCGTAAGGCTGAAAATTATAACTTTGAAAAAACTTCTTATGGTAAACAAGCCCACGCTGATGATCGAATTGTCCCTATAACTGCCGAAGAAGCAGCCAAACTAAAATCTGTCGATGCTCTGGTTGATCATAATATCATTGGTCGTCGCGATGGTTGGGATAGAGCTAGCTTTGGACGAAATGGCTACTATGTCATCAATATGTTTGCTTCCTTCTATGCAGCTCTGGACAATCCAACTGGTGCACCTGGTGGGCTTATGTTCCGCCGTAGAGCCTACGAATTGCTAGGAGACAAGGGCTACCAACAAGGATTTGTCCCATATGTATCTGGCCAATACGCTGGCCAAGCCCTCAAAGAAGGTGATAAGACCTACTCAACTTGGAACCGTGGAGATGTCGGAGTAGTTGGAGATGATCTGATCCTTAAAAATCTCTACGGTAGTCAGTATGAATCATGGAAGGATTTGAAGAAAGCTATGTTGAATGAGCGATACAACAAGGCTCAAAACTTCCTTCGCCCCATCACTATCGAGTTTGAAGCAGGAAAATTAGATAGCAAACGACAAATTACGATTTCTTCTTATGAGGAATTACAAGATTATATGTACTTAGCAGTACTAGCGGATGCCTCAGCTAAGAACATTGATCGTGCCTTATCAGACAGTTCCAAGAGTAGCGTCGCCCAACTCAAGTATCGTATTTTCAACGCTTATCTACGTGCCACAGATGATTTCAGACAGTCTATCTTTGAAAGATAAGCACGAAAAAAGAAGATCCAAGTGATCTTCTTTTTTTTTTAGGTGAATGGCTTGCTTAGTACAAAAACGAATGAATTTACAAACAATCTGATACATGACCTATTTTTTACTCTAAATGTCTGTTTAGAAATTGGAAATCATTCACCATCTAGTATACTCGTTTTGAAATTTCTTTTGTTTTTCATGAAAATGTGATAAAATGATAGTTGTAAAAATTTTTTAAGGAGATTCGGATGAAAACAAAAGCACTTGCTCGCGTAAATGCGATTTTTGGTCTTATTTCAGGTATCGTCTTACTGTTGGCACCTCTTGTTATGTTTATGATAGCTGTTGGGGCTGCTGCGGCGACGGAGGACTCGGATGCAACAGTTGGTATATTGACGATTTTTTCAATCATTTTGGCATTGGTAAAAATTGCTGTCTTGGTTTTAGGAATTGTGTCTATTGTCTATTACAAGGACGATGAACGTGTGACCCCTGCACCGTCTGTTTTGTTTATCGTAGGTGGTTCTGTTGGATTGATCCCATTCTTGGGATGGGTAGGAGGAATTCTGACAATCATTGGTGGATCCCTCTATTTTGGACTTTTGAAAAAGTTCGAGATTCAAGAATAATGACTTTTTGTTAGGAATATTTTTAAAGAAGAGAAGGCGCTTAGCCTTCTTTTTTGTCATCAACGACAGATAAATTTTACAGGATAAATAAGCTTTGACATTCGTGAAATCTAAAGCATTTATTTGAGACAAGGAAGTATTTTTATAGTATAATGGTGGATGTGAAATACCTATATCAAAATATAATGCTAGTTATTTTCTTGATAGAAGGTAAAAGTTGAGAGGATTTAGAATGAAAAAGTTTTTTGGAGAGAAGCAGCATCGTTTCTCCTTACGAAAATTAGCAATTGGACTTGTATCAGCTTCGATTTCAAGCCTATTTTTTGTGTCCATTGCGAGTAGTGGAACCGTATTTGCTCAAGAAAATGCAGCTGTTCACTACAAATATGTGACGGATACAGAGCTAAGTAGTCAAGAGAAGGACTTGATTGTAAAGGACATTCCTAAAATTGCGGAAGATAGTGAGAGCACCTATTATCTAGTCTACCGTATGGATGAGAAAGCCCAACTAGGTCAGTTGCCCAATACAGGTGGGCAGAATAGCCTTACTAGTGTTTTAACTGGTGGAGCCTTGGCTTCGATTGGCCTTCTTATTTTTGTTGTATCGAAAAAGAAAGGCAAAAAGAAAGCTCTCTTGAATGTGATTTTGGTAACGGGGATGAGCAGTGGTTTGGCTTCTTCAGTTCAGGCTATCGAAAATCAACTTTTACTCCAGTATAATCAGGAATACCAATTATCCCAAGGAGATAGTCTGCCCTTGCCACGCGCCTTATCGGGTTATACCTACCTAGGCTATATTAAGCAAGACAAGGACGCTAGTCTGCTAGAAACTGCTGCTAGGGATCAGAAACTTGACTATACTGTTCAACCTCATTTCCAAGCAAACGAAGGTGGGCAAAGGGCAGGAGATGAGCAGAAAGCTCCATCTCCTACACTCCCTGCTGAAAAACCAATCCCTTCTCAAGATTCATCCAATCAAAATCCGTCTGGTCTTGCGAGTGTGGATCCTCAGGATGAAGTCTTGGCTGGTCGCGTGAACAAACCAGAACTCCGATACAAAGAGCAAGAAATTGAAACTAAACTAGATGTTCCAGAAGTGGTTCAAGAAAATCCAGATCTAGCAGAGGGAACCATCCATGTCAAACAAGAAGGTCGTGCTGGGAAGAAGATTGAGCTTGTTCGCATTTTCACGGTTGAAAACCAAGAAATTTCTAGGGAAGTTCTCTCAACTAAAGTAGAAGAAGCATTGCCACGTATAGTAGAGAAAGGGACTAAGAAGGCAGTTGCTCCGAGTGAAGCACCTCAGTCTGCAAGAAAAGGAGAGCCTGAGACTCAGGCTCCATTACCAGAATATACAGGCGAGCAAGCGGGAGCGGTTGTAGCCCCAGAAACAGCTGAAAGACCAGAATATACAGGCACCCAAGCAAGAGCAGTCGTTGAACCCGAGCAAGTCGCTCCACTACCTGAGTATCAGGGAACTCAAGCTGGTGCCATCGTTGAACCGGAAAAAGTTGAGCCAGAGGTTGGGGGTGTCCAGTCTGGGGCTTTGGTGGAACCAGAAACGACTGACAAACCAGCCTATACAGGTGAGCAGTCTGGAGCAATCGTAGAGCCTGAAAAGGTACCATCGACACAAGAGTATACAGGAACTCAAGCTGGAGCGATTGTAGCTCCTGAAACAGCTGAAAAACCAGAGTATACAGGCACTCAATCAGGTGCCATTGTTGAACCTGAGACTCAATCTTCCTTACCAGAATATAAAGGTGAGCAAGCAGGAGCCATCGTTGAACCGGAACAAGTCGCTCCTCTTCCAGAATATACTGGCAATACCGAGCAAGTAAAACCGGAAACTCCGACAGAAAAACCAAAAGAAAAAGACCCAGAGAAGACGCTTGAGCTAAGAAACGTTTCGGATCTGGAGTTGTATAGTCAGACCAATGGTACTTACAAACAACACGTTTCTTTAGACGGTGTCCCAAGTAATCCAGACACTTACTTTGTCAAGGTTAAATCTTCGTCGTTTAAAGATGTCTATCTACCAGTCACTTCAATAACGGCAGAAACGAAAGATGGTCAGCCAGTTTATAAAATCACAGCCAAGGCTGAGAAACTCCAGCAAGAGCTAGAAAATAAATATGTTGATAATTTCACCTTCTACCTAGCTAAGAAAGCTAGAGAGGAAACGACAACCTTTACTTCCTTTAGCAACCTAGTCAAAGCTATCAACCAGAATCTCTCTGGAACCTATCATTTAGCAGCTAGTTTGAATGCCAACGAAGTGGAGTTGGAGCCTGAAGCTAAATCCTACATCAAGGGCATCTTTACTGGTCAGTTGATCGGTGAAAAAGATGGCAAGCAGTATGCTATTTACAACTTGAAAAAACCACTGTTTGAAACTTTGAATGGCGCCACAGTAGAAAAGCTGAGCCTAAAAAATGTCTCCATTTCAGGGAAAGATGACATCGGTTCACTGGCCTATGAAGCTCGGAATGGCACAAAGATTAAACAAGTTCATGTCGATGGTGTTCTAGCAGGTGAACGTGGTATCGGTGGTTTGCTGGCTAAGGCTGATCAATCAAGCATCACAGAGAGCAGTTTCAAGGGAAGAATTATCAACACGTATGAGACGACTGCTGCCTATAATATCGGTGGTCTGGTCGGTCATTTGACAGGTGACAAGGCTTTACTTACTAAGTCAAAAGCGACAGTAGCCATTTCGTCCAACACAAATAGTTCAGATCAGACAGTGGGTGGTCTTGCAGGTCTAGTAGATCAGGATGCACAAATCCAAGATAGCTATGCTGAAGGCGATATTAACAATGCCAAGCACTTTGGTAGAGTCGCGGGAGTAGCAGGCTATTTGTGGGATCGAAAAACTAATGAGGAACAGCATGCTGGAAGATTGACCAATGTTCTCAGTGATGTCAATGTAACCAACGGGAATGCCATTACCGGTTACCACTATAATGAAATGAAGGTGAAGGACACATTTAGCAGTAAGGCCAACAGAGTCTACAATGTCACCTTAGTCAAGGATGAGGTCGTCAGCAAGGAATCCTTTGAAGAAAGAGGAACAATGCTAGATGCTTCTCAAATCGAAAGCAAAAAAGTAGCCATTAATCCTCTCACTCTACCAACAGTGGAGCCCCTCTCAACAAGTGGCAAAAAAGACAGTGATTTTTCTAAGGTGGCTCATTATCAAGCTAAGCGCGCCTTGGCTTATAAAAATATTGAAAAATTGCTACCTTTCTACAACAAGGCAACCATCGTCAAATACGGAAATCTGGTCAATGAGAACAGTCTTTTATATCAAAAAGAACTCTTGTCAGCAGTCATGATGAAGGATGACCAAGTCATCACAGATATTATTTCTAACAAACAGACTGCAAACAAACTCTTGCTTCACTACAAGGACCATTCATCTGAGAAGCTCAATCTCCAGTACCAGGCTGATTTCGCCAAATTAGCGGAATATAGTCTAGGAAATACGGGTCTTCTCTATACACCAAACCAATTCCTGTATGACCAAAGCTCTATCATCAAACAAGTCTTACATGACTTACAAAAGGTTGACTACCGCTCAGAAACAATCAGAAAGACACTCGGTATTTCTCCAAAAGTCGAGCAGACTGAGCTCTACCTAGAAGATCAGTTCGCCAAAACAAAGGAACATCTGGAAGATAGTTTGAAGAAACTCTTGTCAGCGGATGCTGGACTTGCTGGTGACAACCCAGTTACCAAGGGCTATCTTGTAGATAAAATCAAACGCAACAAGGAAGCCTTGCTACTTGGTTTGACCTATCTGGAGCGTTGGTATAACTTCAGCTACGGTCAAGTAAACGTCAAAGACCTGGTTCTGTACCATCTGGACTTCTTTGGTAAGGGGAATGCTTCACCACTAGATACTCTGATTGAGTTGGGTAAATCTGGCTTTAACAACCTTCTAGCTAAGAATAATGTCGATACTTATGGTATCAGTCTTGCCAGTCAACATGGAACGACAGATTTGTTTAGCACTTTAGAACATTACCGAAAAGTCTTTCTACCAGAGAAAAGCAACAATGACTGGTTTAAATCAGAGACTAAGGCCTACATCGTCGAAGAAAAATCCACTATCAAAGAGGTAAAAGCGAAACAAGGACTAGTTGGCACCAAGTATTCTATCGGTGTTTATGATCGCATCACAAGTGCCACATGGAAATACCGCAATATGGTCTTGCCTCTCCTAACCTTGCCAGAAAAATCAGTCTTTGTCATCTCGACCATGTCTAGCCTAGGATTTGGAGCCTATGATCGCTACCGCAATAGTGAGCATAAAGCGGGCAAGAATCTCAATGATTTTGTTGAAGAAAATGCGCGTGAAACAGCCAAACGCCAGCGAGATCACTACGATTATTGGTATCGTATTTTAGATGAACAATCACGTGAAAAACTCTATCGTACCATCTTGATTTATGATGCTTATAAGTTTGGTGATGACACAACCTCAGGAAAAGCTACATTGGAGGCTAAGTTTGATAGTTCCAATCCAGCCATGAAGAATTTCTTTGGACCAGTTGGCAATAAGGTAGTTCACAACCAGCATGGAGCCTACGCTACAGGGGATGGCGTCTACTATATGTCTTACCGTATGCTGGACAAGGATGGAGCCATTACATATACCCATGAGATGACCCATGATTCGGATCAGGATATTTACCTTGGCGGCTATGGTCGAAGAAGCGGCTTGGGACCAGAGTTCTTTGCAAAAGGTTTATTGCAAGCGCCTGACCAACCAAGTGACGCAACCATTACCATCAATTCTATCTTGAAACACTCAAAATCAGATAGTACAGAAGGCTCCCGTCTGCAAGTCTTAGATCCGACAGAGAGATTCCAAAACGCAGCAGATCTTCAGAACTATGTCCACAACATGTTTGACATTATCTACATGCTAGAATATCTCGAAGGACAATCAATCGTCAACAAACTGAATGTTTACCAGAAAATGGCGGCTCTCAGAAAAATTGAGAACAAGTATGTGAAAGATCCAGCAGATGGAAATGAGGTTTACGCCACTAACGTAGTCAAAGAATTGACAGAAGCAGAGGCCCAAAACTTGAATAGTTTTGAAAGTTTGATTGACCACAACATCTTATCATCTCGTGAGTACCAGACTGGCGACTATGAACGAAATGGCTACTATACCATTAAACTCTTTGCCCCAATCTTTTCAGCTCTCAGTAGTGAGAAAGGCACGCCAGGGGACCTTATGGGGCGTAGGATTGCTTACGAACTTTTGGCTGCCAAAGGCTTTAAGGATGGAATGGTACCTTATATCTCCAACCAATATGAAGAAGCTGCCAAACAAAAAGGTAAAACCATCAATCTCTATGGTAAAGAACGCGGATTGGTGACAGATGATCTTGTATTGGACAAGGTATTTGAAGGCAAGTATGCATCTTGGGCTGCCTTTAAGAAAGCCATGTATAAAGAACGTGTGGATCAGTTTGAAAACTTGAAACAAGTGACCTTTAAAGATCCGACAAAACCATGGCCAAGCTATGCGACCAAGACCATCAATCGTGTGAGTGAATTGCAGGCCCTTATGGACCAAGCTGTGCTACAGGATGCAGTGGCTCCTCGTTGGAGTGACTATAAGCCAGAGATTGACAGTGCAGTTCATAAGTTGAAGAGAGCAATCTTTAAAGCTTATCTTGACCAAACAAACGACTTCAGAACCTCTATTTTTAAGAAATAAGGGTTGGAAAATGAAAAGGGAGGATCGACAGATCTTCTCTTTTTATGTTCGGATGTCTGAAAGCTGGTAGGCGATTTGTTTGTGACGGAGAAGGTCTTTTGTTTCTGGAGCAAATATGGTAGAATGATAGCTACGATAGAAGGAGGTTTTTATGGAGAGAGATAGATTGGTTCGACTCAATTGGAGACTGGGCATGCTGGCAGGTATAACCTTGCTTTTGGGACCTGTTCTACGATTTTTGCTATCCTATACTGGGGCCATCATCTATAAAGAGCCTTCAAAAATGCTGGTTGTCACGGTTGCCTTTTCCCTGCTCCTGACATTTTTTAAGATTTTGATGATTGCATTAGGAACCTTTATGCTAATCTATTTCGAAGAGGATCAACAACTTCGAATGCTGCCATCTATTTTATTTATCATTGGTGGCGTGCTGGGCTTTCTTTCAGCGACCGAGTGGATAGGTGGATTGCTAATCATTAAAGGAGCTGTTTCTTTTTCTAAATTTTTGAAAGAAGTCTATGGACTTGTCTGATAGTCTAGTGAAAACAACCCTAGGAAGGGTTGTTTTTGTGTTTCAAAAACAATTTTTAAAAGTAGATTGCTGAGAGAAGAGTCATGTTGAGACTCTTCTCTTTGTAGTTGATTTTAACTAGCTTTTTTGTGAAAAATTGTGTAAAATAGAATAGATAAACGAGGACAACCTCGAAAAATAAAAGGAGAATCCATCTAATGGTAAAATTGGTTTTTGCTCGCCACGGTGAGTCTGAATGGAACAAAGCTAACCTTTTCACTGGTTGGGCTGATGTTGATTTGTCTGAAAAAGGTACACAACAAGCGATTGACGCTGGTAAATTGATCAAAGAAGCTGGTATCGAATTTGACCAAGCTTACACTTCAGTATTGAAACGTGCGATCAAAACAACAAACTTGGCTCTTGAAGCTTCTGACCAATTGTGGGTTCCAGTTGAAAAATCATGGCGCTTGAACGAACGTCACTACGGTGGTTTGACTGGTAAAAACAAGGCTGAAGCTGCTGAACAATTTGGTGATGAGCAAGTTCACATCTGGCGTCGTTCATACGATGTATTGCCTCCAAACATGGACCGTGATGATGAGCATTCAGCTCACACTGACCGTCGTTACGCTTCACTTGACGACTCAGTTATCCCAGATGCTGAAAACTTGAAAGTGACTTTGGAACGTGCCCTTCCATTCTGGGAAGACAAAATCGCTCCAGCACTTAAAGATGGTAAAAACGTATTCGTAGGAGCTCACGGTAACTCAATCCGTGCCCTTGTAAAACACATCAAACGCTTGTCAGACGACGAAATCATGGACGTGGAAATCCCTAACTTCCCACCATTGGTATTCGAATTCGACGAAAAATTGAATGTAGTTTCTGAATACTACCTTGGAAAATAATCTATAAACAGAAAGCCTAGGAATTCCTAGGCTTTCTTGTGTTTGCTCCTAGTTTTCAACTAGTTGAAAAAGCGTTATAATGATAGTAAGGAGTGACTTGATTGTAAGAAAGGTAGATATGCTCGAAGCCCTGAAATCAGTAGAGTAATTCACGGTCTTGAACAGTAAATCAGTTGACAAAGTCTCTGCTTCTTGGTAGAATAAGAACTGTCGTAAAGACAAATAACTTCTTCTTGGTTACAGGCATGCCAACCTGTCACTCGGATGAAGCCAAATAAAAAGGAGAAACATCATGGCAATCTCAAAAGAGAAAAAAAATGAAATCATCGCACAATATGCACGTCACGAAGGTGATACAGGTTCAGTAGAGGTTCAAGTTGCTGTCCTTACTTGGGAAATCAACCACCTTAACGAACACATCAAACAACACAAAAAAGACCACGCTACTTACCGTGGATTGATGAAGAAAATCGGTCGCCGTCGTAACTTGCTTGCATACTTGCGTAAAAACGACGTTAACCGTTACCGTGAGTTGATCAACTCTCTAGGACTTCGTCGCTAATCTGCTTTATTTTCCACTTACATTGCGTTGTCACCTTACCTCGATATACTCAAGTATAATCTTCGGTTACGGTTCCTAGCACTGTAAGGTAAAATAAACCAGATCATCTCCCTTCGGGGAGATTTTTTGTTTCACTAACATTTTTGTACAATCTTCGGCTTGCCGCTTAGTCTATAAACGTTTTATCCAGCAAGAATCATGATGCTAAGGGCGTTAAAAATCAGTATGAAAATAGGGAAAGGACACAGTGTTCGATGAACACAAGGAGTTTTATCTTTTTCACTAGGATTTTAGCCCAAGCTCAAATCAGCTCTCTGATATTCAGAGGGCTTTTTTATTGAGGTTTTATCGGTCACAATTTTGGAGACTATAAAAACAATCATTCTCAGTACCTCGAAGCGCATTGAGTTTTATCGGTCACAATTTTGGAGACTATAAAAACATAGTCGCTAGTGTATACATGGTTTCCGTAGTTTTATCGGTCACAATTTTGGAGACTACAAAAACACAGATTATCATTTTATAAAGCCGAATTGAGTTTTATCGGTCACAATTTTGGAGACTATAAAAACATAGTCGCTAGTGTATACATGGTTTCCGTAGTTTTATCGGTCACAATTTTGGAGACTACAAAAACAATGATCTTGGCTGTTGCAGCTCCAACATTGTTTTATCGGTCACAATTTTGGAGACTACAAAAACGCTTCAAACTCGATGGTGATAGGGCGAAGGGTTTTATCGGTCACAATTTTGGAGACTACAAAAACTCTCAGTTTATCTCCCACAAACTGCTTAGAGTTTTATCGGTCACAATATTGGAGACTACAAAAACTCTACAAACTAGATGGATATATGTCGAAGGGTGTTATAGGTCACAATTTTGGAGACTACACAAACGATTCATACTCGATGGTGATAGGGCGAAGGGTTGTATCGGTCACAATTTTGGAGACTATAAAAACATAGTCGCTAGTGTATACATGGTTTCCGTAGTTTTATCGGTCACAATTTTGGAGACTACAAAAACTCTTCGGTTATCTGCCACAAACTGTTTAGAGTTTTATCGGTCACAATTTTGGAGACTACAAAAACACTGTTTAATTTGTTTGAACGCCGAACTGCGTTTTATCGGTCACAATATTGGAGACTACAAAAACACAGTTTAATTTGTTTGAACGCCGAACTGCGTTTTATCGGTCACAATATTGGAGACTACAAAAACACAGTTTAATTTGTTTGAACGCCGAACTGAGTTTTATCGGTCACAATTTTGGAGACTACAAAAACACAGTTTAATTTGTTTGAACGCCGAACTGCGTTTTATCGGTCACAATTTTGGAGACTACAAAAACCAACCTTCTCGATTTTATCACCGCTAGGTGGTTTTATCGGTCACAATTTTGGAGACTACAAAAACCTCAATTCAGCAAGAGTTTCCACTTCTTCGTGTTTTATCGGTCACAATTTTGGAGACTACAAAATCCTCAATTCAGCAAGAGTTTCCACTTCTTCGTGTTTTATCGGTCACAATTTTGGAGACTACAAAAACTCAAATGGTATCAGCTAATTACACCATAAAGGTGCGCAGCTACTCGGCTTGAAAAGTCGAGTAGCTGTCTGCAAGCCCCCTCGGAGAGCCCACACTTTACGAAGTAAAGTATAGTATGTTATACTTTACATGGAAGTAGTCACCGAATTCCAGTTAGAAATTACTTTGTAACTACGTTTTGAGGAGGAGTAAAATGCTTTCCTACGTTCGACATTACCCACTAGCGATAGCAAAATTAATGTGTCTGTGCTCTCCTAAAATCTGCTGATTTATTACTAACTAATACAGGAGGTTTTTATGGGACAGACAATCATATCTGCTATTGGTGTTTATATTTCCACCAGTATCGATTATTTAATTATTTTAATTATTTTATTTGCACAGCTATCACAGAATAAACAGAAATGGCATATTTATGCGGGGCAATATCTAGGAACAGGCTTACTTGTAGGGGCGAGTTTAGTTGCTGCTTATGTCGTTAATTTCGTGCCTGAAGAATGGATGGTTGGATTGCTTGGTTTAATCCCTATCTATTTAGGGATTCGCTTTGCAATTGTTGGAGAAGGTGAGGAAGAAGAGGAAGAAATTATTGAAAGATTAGAACAAAGCAAGGCAAATCAACTGTTTTGGACAGTTACATTGCTGACAATTGCGTCTGGCGGAGATAATTTAGGTATCTATATACCTTATTTTGCTTCGTTAGATTGGTCACAGACCCTCGTGGCGTTGCTTGTGTTTGTAATCGGCATAATTATCTTTTGCGAGATTAGTCGGATGTTATCCTCTATTCCGTTAATATTCGAGACAATTGAAAAATACGAGCGAATCATTGTGCCCATAGTATTCATTCTACTTGGACTATACATCATGTATGAAAATGGCACGATAGAGACTTTTCTGATCGTGTAGATTTTTTTGTTTCACTAGGATTCTGGCTCTAGTTCAAATCAGCTCTCAGATTTCAGAGGGCTTTTTCTATATATATTTCCATCCTTGTTCATCTAATAGAAATATGGTATACTTTTCATGAGAATTTTCTAAATTTTTAAGATTCTATCAAAGGAGGTTTGCATGCTTTCCAAATTTTCTGGAAGCCGACGGGACCTGCAATTTTTGTTACTTTTAGGTATTTTGCTAGCTGTTTTAGGGATTTCCCTCTTTCTAGCAGTTTCTATGGGATCCGTTGCGATTAATTTAGGCGATACCTATCGGATTATTTTGAGCAGGTTGGGTTTTCCTCTTGAGATAGGAGAGGTTTCCAAGTCCACTCTTGCCATTGTATGGAACATGAGATTCCCCCGAGTGTTGCTGGGTCTGATAGTAGGGGCTGGTCTTTCTATGTGTGGTAGCGTGATGCAGTCTACAGTGAACAATCCCATCGCAGAGCCTTATGTCTTAGGAATCTCTGCGGGTGCAACTCTAGGAGCAACCTTAAGCATCATTCTTGGTTTAAAATTGGTGATTAGCCTTGGAGCTTTTTTAGGAGCTATTTTGGCAACAATTGCTGTCCTTATCATTGCCTCTATGCAGGGCAGGATGACGACTTCCAGTCTGATCTTATCAGGAACGGTTGTCAATGCTCTCTTTCTGGCATTTTCCAACTTTATTATCTCAGTTGGCGCTAATGCGGACAGTGTGATGACCATTAAGTTTTGGACCATGGGCTCGCTTGCCGGGACTACCTGGTCTGACTTAGTCCTGCCAACTATAGTAGTAGGAATGGCCTTTCTATTTTTCTCTACTCAGTATCGTGTTTTTAATGCGATGATGATGGGAGATGAGGCTGCTTTAACTTTGGGAATTCCCTTACGCTTCTATTGGTATCTTTACGTGACCGTGGTGGCTGTGCTGACAGCTGTCTTGGTGGCAACTTGTGGGATTATTGGATTTGTTGGTCTGATTACTCCTCACTTAGCTCGAGGGTTAGTAGGAACGAATTACAGGAGACTTTTTCCTGTTGCGACCTTGCTGGGTGCCCTCTTTGTCATCTGGGCAGATGTACTCTCCCGTATCATCATTCCAAACGCTGAGTTGCCGATTGGTATTTTCACAGCCTTGGTAGGTGCTCCCTTCTTTATCTACATTGTTGGAGGTAGGCGAAGGGAGGTGAGGGCCTGATATGGACTTGATTTGTCAGGATGTCCACTTTGGACTAGGAGAGAAAAAAATCCTCAAAGGAGTTTCTCTTAAGGTTGAGGGGCATCAATTTCACACGATACTAGGACCAAATGGAAGTGGAAAGACCAGCCTGCTTAAACTTCTCTATCGTCAGGAAAAGGCGGACAAAGGCTTGATAAGACTAGATGAAAAGCCACTGGAGCATTGGTCACTCAAAGAAACAGCCAAGCAAATGGCAGTTGTAACCCAGTTTAATCAATTGCAGTTTGATTGTACAGTTGAGGAAATTGTCTTGCTGGGAAGAACGCCCCACCTGTCTTTTTTACAGAAGGAAAAGGAAAGAGATTATGCCCTCGTTCAAGATGCTCTCGTCAAGGTGGATATGCTTGAGAAGAAAACTCGTCTCTATTCGTCTCTGTCAGGGGGGGAGAAACAACGAGTCTTATTAGCCCGCGCCTTGGCGCAAGAACCGACTCTCTTGCTCCTGGACGAACCTACCAATCACCTGGATATCAAGTACCAGTTAGACTTGTTGGCCATTGTGAAGAATCTCAAGGTCAATGTTCTAGCTGTCCTACATGACATTCAACTTGCTTGTCGCTATTCGGATTATCTCTATCTGATGAAGGAGGGGGAAATCCTTTACCAAGGTATTCCAAAGGAGACCATCACCCCTGAGTCATTGCAAACTGTATACGGAGTTCAAAGTCAGGTTACTTGGACCGAGGATCAGCAAGCCATGATTCACTATTTATAAGAAAGAAAAGGAAAACAAGATGAAAAAAACACTAAGCATTTTACTCGTAACAGTAGCTACCCTAACTATGACAGCTTGTGGCAATACTACTACAGAAAAAACTACCACACAGTCTAGTACAGAAACAAGTCAAAAGGCCAGCACAGAGACGACTTATCCACTTACGGTCAAAACCTATGATGCTAAGGGAAATGAAGTCGAACAAGTCTTTGATAAGGCACCTGAAAAAGTTATCACCAACAATCTTTCAACCACTGAAATCTTATTGGAGTTAGGCTTGAAGGATAAAATTGCTGGCATGCTTAACCCTGATAATGCCGTGACTGACAAATACAAGGATGCGATTGCGACGATTCCTCAAATTGGGGATAAAAAAACAGTCTCACAAGAGACAGTCCTTTCTTATGAGCCAGATGCTGTGATGGGTCGAAACATGATGTTTTCTGAAAAATCCTTGGGGACAGTTAGCACTTGGAATGAAAATAAAATCCCAGTCTATACGCAAAAAGCTTCTCTCTCAACGATTCAGCAAGATTTGGGGAATATTGTAGAAGATGTCAAAAATCTGGGAATGATTTTTAATGTTCAGGACAAGGCTAACGAATACGCAGCTCAATTACAAGCTAAAATTGACGCTGTTAAGAAAGCAAACCCAGAAAGCCAAGGTGAGAAGAAAAAGGCTTTGATTATGGTTGCATATAACGACGAAACCTTCGGTGCTTACAAGTCTGCTTTGCAAGAAAGTTTGTTGAATCAACTTGGTTATACCAACGTTGCAACGGGAACATCAGGATTGACCTTGGAAAATCTCGTGTCAATGGATCCTGAGTTGATTATCTATGTAACCAGCGACCGCAATAAAAAATTGGATGCTAACGCAGTAGAGTTGATGAAGGCAAATGAAGTTTTGGAAAATGTTCCTGCTATTAAGAATCAAAAAATCATGACCATTTCTTACGATGAGTTAATGGACTATGGTCCAGCAGTGATTGATTCCCTTGAGAAAATCAATGACTTTATCAATAAATAATGAGTTTGACTGGGAAGGGATCCAAGTCAAGGTCAGCCTTCCTTCGACTTATGATCCCAACCAAACCTATCCAGCTGTTCTCTTGAATGATGGAAACTTGGATTTTCTATCTTCCCTTTCAGAATCTGTGATTTTAGTGGGCTTGACCTCTAAAAATCGCCTAGATGACTACACTCCATGGAAGGCAGCTGCTCTGAGAGATGGGGCTCTGGATTTTGGGGGTCAGGCAAATGCCTATCATGATCATTTATTTGGTAGTCTTTTAGACAAGCTGCAGTCGCTTTATCGTCTGGACAAAAATCGCCTTGCTTATGGGGGTTACTCACTAGGTGGTTTGGCGGCTGTATACAGTCTTTTCCATTTTGATAAGGTCTCCTGTATCTTCTCTATCTGTGGTTCCTTTTGGTACCCTGATTTTACGACTTATTGCAGGGATGAAAAGGTGAAAAATTTGGACTGTTTGTTGTATTTACAGAATGGTCAAACAGAAGGAGCCCATCATACCAATCGCTTGGGTCAAGCACCAGCCTATGCTGAGCAGATCCATACCAGTCTTCAGAAACGTTATCTGACTGGGCAGTTTGTTTTTGATCCTTATGGGCATCATGAGCAAGTGGCTGAGCGATTTCTAGCCTTTTCCAACTGGTTGGCCCAAAAGTGGAAAATCGAATAAAAGAAATATCCCTTGGCAAAAGCTAAGGGATAATTGTATTTTTTAACCAAGAGTCTCTCTCTTCTTATCTGGATTCCAGATAAAGCTTGCGATAAAGCTAAAGATAATCGTTAGGATACCAACAAACACTGCAAGGATAAGGGCAGGGATGCGGACAAACCACCAGAGTGGGTTTGGTTTTTGATCATTGTGCCATTGCTTGGTTTCTTCGTCCAAACGTTGGAATTCTGCTTGGATACGGTCTGCAACCATTTCAATCCCTTCATCATTCATTTTCTTAATGTCTGAGATATCGATAGGATTTCCAAAGTTCATATCCACACGTTCACGGCTAATCAAGCCTTTCAAGGTCATGGGACCGGTGTAGGTAACCGGCATGATACGAACCTTAGCCATTTTAGCAATCAAGGCTACTCCACCCTTGACATCATTTGAGTGACGGCTCCCACTTGGAAACATGATGAGAGAGCGGTCGCTTTTTTTGAGGACGTTGATAGGGTACTTGATGGCAGAGGCATTAGGTTTTTCTCGGTCGATAGGAAAGGCGCCACACATACGGATCCACCAGCCAAAGATACGGTTGTTAAACAGTTCTTTTTTGGCCATAAAGATGAACTGTTTTGGCTTGGTCGCAAAGGCCATGTAAACAGGATCCCACCAGGTACGGTGAGGAGCGACGAGGATATAGTTTTCGTCTCGGCTAGGGATTTTATCAGTATTGTGATAGTGGGCATTGCCATTGATGGACCACAAGATCAGCATGACTAGTCCACGCAAATAAGTATAAAACATGAGATCTCCTTCGATTGTATTGCTTTTATTATTATACCTTATCAAAAGACTACTGGCAAACTTTTTCAGTTATCAGCCAACAGTTTTAGATTGGATTAGAATTCTTTAAAAAAAAATGATATGATAGAACTTATGGATAAAAATAAGATTATGGGATTAACCCAAAGAGAAGTCAAGGAAAGACAGGCTCAAGGTTTGGTCAATGACTTTACCGCGTCGGCCAGTACCAGTACTTGGCAAATCTTCAAACGAAATGTTTTTACACTTTTTAACGCATTAAACTTTGTTATTGCCCTAGCGCTTGCCTTTGTGCAGGCTTGGAGCAATCTGGTCTTCTTTGCCGTTATCTGCTTTAACGCTTTTTCTGGGATTGTGACCGAGCTGCGGGCTAAACACATGGTGGACAAGCTCAATCTCATGACTAAGGAAAAGGTCAAAACCATTCGTGATGGTCAAGAAGTTGCTCTCGATCCGGAAGAATTGGTCCTAGGAGATGTCATTCGTTTGTCTGCTGGAGAGCAGATTCCTAGTGATGCGCGGGTTTTAGAAGGATTTGCGGAAGTCAATGAAGCCATGTTGACGGGTGAGAGTGATTTGGTGCAAAAAGAAGTGGATGCCTTGCTTTTATCAGGGAGTTTCCTAGCCAGTGGCGCAGTTTTGGCTCAAGTTCACCATGTCGGGGCAGACAACTATGCTTCCAAACTCATGCTGGAAGCTAAGACTGTGAAACCGATCAATTCCCGTATCATGAAATCGCTGGACAAGCTAGCTGGTTTTACTGGGAAGATTATCATTCCCTTTGGTCTAGCTCTCTTGTTAGAAGCCTTGATTTTAAAAGGCTTACCCCTCAAGTCATCTGTTGTAAATTCGTCAACAGCCCTTTTGGGTATGTTGCCCAAGGGAATCGCCCTTTTGACCATAACTTCGCTCTTGACTGCGGTGATCAAGCTGGGCTTGAAAAAGGTCTTGGTGCAGGAGATGTACTCTGTCGAAACCTTGGCGCGCGTGGATATGCTCTGTCTGGACAAGACAGGCACCATCACCCAAGGAAAGATGCAGGTGGAGGCTGTTCTTCCTCTGACGGAAACTTATGGTGATGAGGCTATTGCCAGAATTTTGACTAGCTATATCGCTCATAGTGAGGATAAAAATCCAACAGCTCAAGCCATTCGCCAGCGTTTCCAAGGACAGGTTGCCTATCCTGCGATCTCGAATCTTCCTTTCTCAAGCGACCGCAAGTGGGGAGCTATGGAATTGGAAGGCTTGGGGACAGTTTTCTTAGGTGCACCTGAGATGTTGCTGGACTCTGAAGTTCCAGAAGCCAGAGAGGCCTTGGAGAGAGGGTCACGTGTCTTGGTCTTAGCCCTCAGTCAGGAAAAACTAGACTATCACAAACCACAGAAACCGTCTGACATTCAAGCCCTGGCCTTGCTGGAAATCTTGGACCCCATTCGAGAAGGAGCAGCTGAGACACTAGACTATCTCCGTTCCCAGGAAGTGGGTCTCAAGATTATCTCTGGTGACAATCCGGTCACTGTATCCAGCATTGCCCAGAAAGCTGGTTTTGCCGACTATCACAGCTATGTAGACTGTTCAAAAATAACGGATGAGGAATTGGTTGCTATGGCTGAAGAGACAGCAATTTTTGGTCGTGTTTCCCCTCATCAAAAGAAACTCATCATCCAAACCCTGAAAAAAGCAGGGCATACAACGGCTATGACAGGGGATGGTGTCAATGATATCCTAGCTCTCCGCGAAGCAGATTGTTCTATCGTTATGGCTGAAGGAGATCCTGCGACTCGTCAGATTGCTAATCTGGTTCTCTTGAACTCTGACTTTAATGATGTTCCTGAGATTCTCTTTGAAGGTCGTCGTGTGGTCAATAACATTGCCCATATTGCACCGATTTTCTTGATAAAGACAATCTATTCCTTCTTGCTCGCTGTCATCTGTATCGCCAGTGCTCTTCTAGGACGGTCTGAGTGGATTTTGATTTTCCCCTTCATTCCAATCCAGATTACCATGATCGACCAATTCGTGGAAGGTTTCCCACCATTCGTTCTGACTTTTGAGCGAAATATCAAACCTGTTGAACCAAATTTCCTCAGAAGATCCATGCTTCGTGCCCTACCAAGTGCTCTCATGGTCGTCTTCAGCGTTCTCTTTGTCAAAATACTTGGAAGTAGTCAAGGTTGGTCAGAGTTAGAAATCTCAACCCTACTTTATTATCTCCTTGGGTCTATCGGTTTCTTATCCGTATTTAGAGCCTGCATGCCATTTACCCTCTGGCGTGTCCTCTTGATTGTTTGGTCAGTAGGAGGCTTCCTAGCCACAGCTCTCTTCCCAAGAATCCAGAAACTGCTTGAAATTTCGACCTTAACTGGACAAACGTTACCTGTTTATGGGGCCATGATGCTGGTATTTACGGTGCTTTTCATTCTAACCAGTCGTTACCAAGCTAGAAAATAAAGAAAGACTGCAATCTGTGGATTGTGGTCTTTTTAGGTGCAAGATTGCTAGCTGAAATATGGTATAATAAGAGGTAACAGAGTTTTGGAAAGTGAGAGAAGATGATTTCAAAGAGATTAGAATTGGTAGCGTCCTTTGTGCCACAAGGTGCCATTTTACTAGATGTAGGGAGTGACCATGCTTATCTGCCGATTGACTTGGTTGAGAGAGGCCAAATCAAAAGCGCCATTGCAGGGGAAGTGGTGGAAGGTCCTTACCAGTCTGCGGTTAAAAATGTTGAGGCTCACGGTCTAAAGGAGAAAATCCAAGTCCGTTTAGCCAATGGCTTAGCGGCATTTGAAGAGGCTGACCAAGTTTCTATTATCACCATTGCTGGTATGGGTGGCCGTTTGATTGCGACCATATTGCAAGAAGGCTTGGACAAGCTGGCTAATGTAGAGCGTTTAATCCTCCAACCCAATAATCGTGAAGACGACTTGCGCATTTGGTTGCAAGACAATGGTTTTCAGATTGTGGCAGAAAGCATCCTAGAAGAAGCAGGCAAGTTTTATGAAATTCTAGTTGTAGAAGCGGGACAAATGAAGCTATCAGCCAGTGATGTTCGCTTTGGTCCCTTCTTGTCCAAAGAAACCAACCCAGTCTTCGTTCAAAAGTGGCAAAAAGAAGCAGCTAAGTTAGAGTTTGCCCTTGATCAAATTCCAGAAAAAAATATGGAAGAACGTCAAGTTTTAGTAGATAAAATTCAAGCCATCAAGGAGGTACTCCATGCTAGCAAGTGAAGTCATTAAACGCTATGAAACCTTTTGCCCTCAGGAATTTTCCATGGAGGGAGACAGTCGTGGCCTGCAAATCGGTACTCTAGACAAGGATATCCAAAGGGTCATGGTTGCCCTCGATATTCGAGAAGAGACGGTGGCAGAGGCCATTGAAAAGGGTGTGGATTTGATTATCGTTAAGCACGCGCCTATCTTTCGTCCCATCAAGGACTTGGTAGCCAACCGTCCGCAAAATCAGATTTACATCGACCTGATCAAGCATGACATCGCAGTTTATGTCAGCCATACCAATATTGACATTGTTGATAACGGGTTAAATGACTGGTTCTGCCAGATGCTAGGCATTGAGGAGACGACTTATCTGCAGGAAACTGGCTCAGAACGTGGGATTGGACGGATTGGGAATATTCAGCCTCAGACATTTGGGGAATTGGCCCAGCATGTCAAACAAGTCTTTGGCCTAGATAGTCTTCGAATGGTGCATTATCAAGAGAGTGATTTGCAGAAGCCCATTTCAAGAGTGGCCATTTGCGGTGGTAGTGGTCAGTCTTTCTATCCTGATGCTTTGGCAAAGGGGGCAGATGTCTATATTACCGGTGATATCTACTACCATACAGCACAGGATATGTTGTCAGATGGCTTGTTGGCGCTGGACCCGGGCCACTATATCGAAATTCTTTTTGTCGAAAAAATTGCTGACCTCCTTAATCAATGGAAGGCAGAAAAGGATTGGACCATTGATATCATACCTAGCCAAGCATCGACCAATCCTTTCCACCATATCTAGTTAGGAAGTGAAGACAATGAAAAAAGTTGCCATTATTGGAGCAGGGATTGTAGGGGCAACTGCTGCCTACTACCTCTCCAAAGAAGCAGATTTAGAGGTGACCGTTTTTGACCATGGACAGGGTCAAGCAACCAAGGCGGCAGCGGGAATTATCAGTCCTTGGTTTTCCAAACGCCGAAATAAAGCCTGGTACAAGATTGCGCGCTTGGGAGCTGACTTTTATGTGGGTTTGTTGGCTGATTTAGAAAAGTCTGGTCAGGAAATCGACTTTTACCAACGCTCAGGAGTTTTTCTCTTGAAAAAGGACGAATCCAAGCTAGAAGAACTCTATGAACTAGCCCTCCAGCGTAGGGAAGAATCTCCCTTGATAGGCCGGTTAGCTATTCTGGACCAAGCATCTGCTAATAACTACTTTCCTGGTCTGCGAGGATTTGACCGCCTGCTCTATGCTTCTGGTGGAGCGAGAGTAGATGGCCACCTCTTAGTGAATCGTTTGCTAGAAGCCAGTCAAGTCAAGCTGGTCAAAGAAAAAGTGAGTCTGACACCTTTAGCAGCAGGTTACCAGATTGGTGAAGAAGTGTTTGATCAAGTTATTTTGGCAACGGGAGCTTGGTTGGGGCATATTTTGGAGCCTTTAGGATATGAAGTCGATGTTCGTCCTCAAAAGGGACAACTACGAGATTATCAGCTCTCCAAAGACCTAGCATCTCACCCTGTTGTCATGCCAGAAGGGGAGTGGGATTTGATTCCTTTTGCAGGTGGGGAATTGTCCTTAGGCGCTACCCACGAAAATGATATGGGATTTGACTTGACGGTAGATGAAACCTTGCTGCAACAAATGGAGGAAGCAGCCTTGCCATCCTACCCAGCCTTGGCTGAAGCTACTATAAGAGGTGAGCGAGTAGGAATCCGCGCCTATACCAGTGACTTCTCCCCATTTTTTGGGCAAGTCCCAGGCTTAGAAGGTGTCTATGCGGCTAGTGGGCTAGGGTCATCAGGTCTCACAACTGGGCCTATCATTGGTTACCACTTAGCCCAACTAGCTCAAGAAAAGGAGTTAACCCTGGACCCTGCAGCCTATCCAATTGCAAACTATGTCAAACGAGTAAAAAGAGAATAGAATTTTACTGAAATTTTAGCCTACCCTCTAGGATGGCAAATGACATTCCCTATCAAAAATGATAAAATAAGAAAAAATAATCCGAGAATCGAGGAAAAAAGATGCAAGAAAAGATTTTGGTAACTGGTGGTGCCGGATTTATTGGAACCCACACTGTTATTGAGTTGATCCAAGCAGGTCATCAAGTGGTTGTGGTGGATAATCTTGTCAATAGCAATCGTAAAAGTTTAGAAGTTGTTGAAAGAATCACAGGAGTTGAGATTCCTTTTTATGAGGCAGATATCCGTGATACTGATACTCTCAGAGATATTTTCAAGCAGGAAGAACCGACTGGTGTGATTCACTTTGCTGGTTTGAAGGCTGTTGGCGAATCAACCCGTATCCCTCTTGCCTACTATGACAACAATATCGCTGGAACTGTCAGCCTTCTAAAAGCTATGGAAGAAAATAACTGTAAGAACATCATCTTCAGTTCTTCGGCGACAGTTTACGGAGATCCTCATACAGTTCCAATCTTAGAAGATTTCCCACTTTCAGTGACCAATCCATACGGTCGTACCAAGCTCATGCTAGAGGAAATTTTGACGGATATCTACAAGGCAGACTCAGAATGGAATGTGGTCTTGCTTCGTTACTTTAATCCAATCGGAGCGCATGAAAGTGGAGACCTAGGAGAAAATCCAAATGGAATTCCAAACAATCTCTTACCTTATGTTTCGCAAGTAGCAGTGGGCAAACTAGAACAAGTACAAGTGTTTGGAGATGATTACGATACAGAAGATGGAACCGGGGTTCGTGACTATATCCATGTTGTCGATTTAGCTAAAGGTCACGTTGCAGCTTTGAAAAAAATCCAAAAAGGTTCAGGTCTAAACATTTATAACCTTGGAACTGGTAAAGGTTACTCCGTTCTTGAAATTATCCAAAATATGGAAAAAGCAGTGGGACGTCCTATTCCTTACCGCATCGTAGAACGCCGCCCAGGTGATATAGCTGCCTGCTACTCAGACCCAGCAAAAGCCAAAGCAGAGCTCGGATGGGAAGCAGAACTCGACATCACCCAAATGTGTGAAGACGCATGGCGTTGGCAAAGCAAGCATCCAAATGGATTTGAAGACTAAGATGATGATTTCAATCATTGTCCCATGTCTAAACGAAGAGGAAGTACTTCCTCTTTTTTATCAGTCTGTGGAAGCTCTGCTTCCTGACTTGGGAGTAGAAGTCGAATATGTCTTTGTAGACGATGGCTCAAACGATGGGACCTTAGAGCTTTTGAAGGCCTATCGGGAACAAAATCCTGCGGTCCGTTATGTCTCATTCTCACGAAATTTTGGGAAAGAGGCAGCCTTATACGCAGGCTTGCAGCATGCAACTGGAGACCTGGTGGTCGTGATGGATGCAGACCTCCAGGATCCTCCTAGTATGCTACTTGAGATGAAAGCCTTACTAGACCAAAATGCAGACTTGGACTGTGTTGGGACACGGAGAACTAGTCGGGAGGGAGAACCCTTTTTCCGCAGTTTCTGTGCTGACGTCTTTTACCGCCTCATGCAAAAAATTAGCCCAGTAGCCTTGCCCTCAGGTGTCCGTGATTTTCGCATGATGAGAAGATCTGTGGTGGATGCTATTTTATCCTTGACAGAGTCCAATCGTTTTTCTAAGGGCCTCTTTGCTTGGGTGGGTTTTAAAACGCACTATCTCGACTATCCAAATGTCGAAAGACAGGCTGGCAAGACCAGTTGGAGTTTTAGGCAGCTCTTTTTCTACTCGATTGAAGGGATTCTCAACTTTTCAGATTTTCCCTTGAGTATAGCCTTTGTAGCGGGACTTCTATCTTGTTTTATTTCTTTTGTGATGACTGTTTTTGTGGTGTTTCGGACCCTTATCTTGGGAAATCCGACATCTGGTTGGACCTCTTTGATGGCTGTCATCCTCTTTCTTGGAGGGATTCAACTCCTGACGATTGGGATTCTCGGTAAGTATATCAGTAAGATCTATCTAGAGACCAAAAAAAGACCACTCTATCTCATCAAAGAAAAAAGTGACCTTTCTATTATTGAAGGAAAAAATAACCAAAAAAGACTATAATTTTACCTAGAAATATGCTAAACTAGTAGGTGTGGGAAAAAATGAGAAAAAATCAATTATATTTATTCCCTGCTTCCTACGATGGATCTTTTAGGAGTGCACGTGTAGGGCAATTTTTGATGGCCTCCAGAACATCGCTGGTCTCAGCGATTTCTCTTTGCAATTCAACTGGATCATCGTAAAATCGAACGATTCCATTATCATGGTAATCAAAGAGTTCAGAATAGGTTTGGCAAAGCCCGCAGGCGATGCACCGTTCGGGTATAAGTGTGACTTTCATATTTATATTGTAATAAGAAAATGTAAAAAAAACAAGGAGTAAGGTATGGAAAAAGAACCGTGGCAAGAAGATATTTACGAAAATAATGAGGAAGAAACAAGATCAGAGCGTCGACACCGGAAACAAAAAGGGAAAGGCGTTGTTGCCAATCGTGTCTTGACGGTTCTAGCTAGCCTCTTCTTTGTAATCGTTGTAGCAATGGTAGTTGTATTGATTTACCTATCAACCGGAGGAAGCAATCGTACTTCATCTTTGAAGGACTTCTATGATGCATCGTCTCCTTCTACAAGTTCAAGTTCTAAAGTAGAAGCATCATCATCTTCAAGTAGCAAGGTAGAGGAAACAGCTTCTTCTGAATCAACACCTTCAGAGAGCAGTTCGGAAGAGCATACAGAAGGTGAAGGAACACTTACAGTACAGCCTGGAGAGGGAGAAGCAGCTCTTGCTCAACGTGCAGGGATTTCCATTGCCCAGCTAGAAGCCCTAAATCCTTCTCATATGTCATCTGGATCTTGGTTTGCCAACCCAGGTGATGTGATTAAGACAAGATAGGAGTCGGTCATGAAGACAATTCAAATTGCTATCGATGGTCCAGCTTCGAGTGGTAAGAGTACGGTCGCAAAGATTGTCTCTAAGGATTTTGGTTATACTTATCTTGATACGGGTGCTATGTACCGTGCTGCGACTTATATAGCGCTTAAGCACCAGTTGGATGCAGGAAATGTAGATCAACTTCTTGAGCTTCTTAACCAACACCCCATTAGTTTTGGTCGTTCAGAAACAGGTGAGCAACTTGTTTTTGTAGGGGATGTTGATATTACGCATCCGATTCGTGAAAATGAAGTGACCAACAAGGTTTCAAGCATTGCTGCCATTCCTGAAGTGCGTGAGAAACTGGTTTCGCTCCAGCAAGAGATTGCTCAGCAAGGTGGTATCGTCATGGATGGGCGTGATATCGGGACAGTTGTTTTACCACAAGCTGAACTCAAGATTTTCTTAGTGGCTTCTGTTGAAGAAAGAGCAGAGCGTCGTTACAAGGAAAATATTGCTAAAGGGATTGAAACAGACCTTGAAACGTTGAAAGAAGAGATTGCTGCGCGTGACTACAAGGATAGTCATCGTGAAACCTCACCTCTCAAACAGGCTGAGGATGCGGTTTACCTTGACACAACTGGACTAAGTATCCAAGAAGTGGTCGAAAAAATCGAATCAGAAGCAAAAAAATATATGTCCTAGGGACGAGAGGAGCAGGCTTCATTTAGCCTGCTCCTTTTCTCTCTTTTGCGCGCGTTTCAAAACAGCCTTTTTGGGAGAATTTTGATAAAATAGTAGTATCAATAAAAAGGACGGAAGCATGACAAAGAAAATCATAGCCATTTGGGCCCAAGATGAAAAAGGTGTGATTGGGAAGGAAGATCGTCTCCCTTGGCATTTGCCAGCAGAGTTGCAACATTTTAAGGAAACAACTTTAAATCATGCTATACTGATGGGACGAGTGACCTTTGATGGCATGGGACGTCGTCTGCTTCCAAAACGGCAAACCTTGATTTTAACGCGCAATAGCGAAGAAATCATAGATGGGGCGCTCGTATTTCAAGATGTGGAGTCTGTTTTAGCGTGGTATCAGAGTCAGGAAAAAAATCTCTATATCATTGGCGGAAAACAGATTTTTCAGGCTTTTGAGCCGTATTTAGATGAAATCATCGTGACACAGATTCATGCTCAGGTGGAGGGAGATACCTATTTCCCTGAGGAGTTTGACTTGTCTCGTTTTGAGACAGTAGCAAGCAAATCTTACACCCGAGATGAGAAAAACGACTATGATTTTACCATCGAATACCGAGATAGAAAGGAAGTCTAATGGAGCGCAGTATATTTGGATTTTTTACAGCTTTTTTGTGTGTGATCTGTATTTTGACTGGAGCACAGGCTTTTCGTAAGAAGCGCTATGGACTGTCTGCCTTACTCTGGTTGAATGCTTTTACCAATCTGGTCAACAGTGTCCACGCTTTTTATATGACCTTATTTTAGATAGAATGATAAATTAGAATGGAAGGAAATCATGCCTACAAATAGGAAAAATGATATGATGGTTTATTGCTCATTTTGTGGCAAGAGCCAAGAAGAAGTAAAGAAAATAATCGCTGGGAACAACGCCTTTATCTGTAATGAATGTGTGGAGTTGGCCCAGGAAATCATTCGGGAGGAGTTGGCCGAGGAAGTTTTGGCAGACTTGTCTGAAGTACCAAAGCCAATCGAACTCCTCAATATCTTAAACCACTATGTGATTGGTCAGGATCGTGCTAAACGTGCCTTGGCAGTGGCTGTATACAATCACTATAAACGCATCAATTTCCATGATACGCGTGAAGAGTCAGAAGATGTGGATTTGCAGAAGTCAAACATCTTGATGATTGGTCCAACTGGATCAGGGAAAACTTTCTTGGCTCAGACTTTGGCTAAGAGCTTGAACGTGCCTTTTGCTATTGCAGATGCGACAGCTCTGACTGAGGCTGGTTATGTGGGTGAGGACGTGGAGAATATCCTCCTCAAACTCTTGCAGGCTGCAGACTTTAACATTGAACGTGCAGAGCGTGGGATTATCTACGTGGATGAAATTGACAAGATTGCCAAGAAGAGCGAGAACGTGTCTATCACACGTGACGTTTCGGGTGAAGGGGTGCAACAAGCCCTCCTCAAGATTATTGAGGGAACCGTTGCTAGCGTGCCACCTCAAGGTGGACGCAAACATCCACAACAAGAGATGATTCAGGTGGATACCAAGAATATCCTCTTTATCGTGGGTGGTGCTTTTGATGGCATCGAAGAAATCGTTAAACAACGTCTGGGAGAAAAAGTCATCGGTTTTGGCCAAAATAACAAGGCGATTGACGAAAACAGCTCCTACATGCAAGAAATCATCGCAGAAGATATTCAAAAATTTGGGATTATCCCTGAGTTGATTGGACGCTTGCCTGTCTTTGCTGCTCTTGAGCAATTGACGGTCGATGACTTGGTTCGCATCTTGAAAGAGCCAAGAAATGCCTTGGTGAAACAATACCAAACCTTGCTTTCTTATGATGATGTTGAGTTGGAATTTGAAGATGAAGCCCTTCAAGAAATCGCCAATAAGGCTATCGAACGCAAAACTGGTGCGCGTGGTCTTCGGTCTATTATCGAAGAAACCATGCTAGACGTTATGTTTGAAGTGCCAAGTCAAGAAAATGTGAAATTGGTCCGCATCACGAAAGAAGCTGTCGATGGAACAGAAAAACCCATCCTAGAAACAGCCTAGAGGTGACTATGGAAATCAATACACACAATGCTGAAATCCTGCTCAGTGCGGCAAACAAGTCCCACTATCCGCAGGATGAACTACCAGAGATTGCCCTTGCAGGGCGTTCAAATGTTGGCAAGTCTAGCTTTATCAACACCATGTTGAACCGCAAAAATCTTGCTCGTACATCAGGAAAACCTGGGAAGACCCAGTTACTCAACTTCTTCAACATTGATGACAAGATGCGTTTTGTGGATGTACCAGGTTATGGCTATGCCCGCGTTTCTAAAAAGGAACGTGAAAAGTGGGGGCGCATGATTGAGGAGTACCTAACGACTCGGGAAAATCTCCGTGCGGTTGTTAGTTTGGTGGATCTCCGCCACGACCCGTCAGCAGATGATGTGCAGATGTACGAATTTCTCAAGTATTATGAGATTCCGGTTATCATCGTTGCGACTAAGGCAGATAAGATTCCTCGTGGTAAGTGGAACAAGCATGAATCAGCAATCAAAAAGAAATTAAACTTTGACCCAAGTGACGACTTCATCCTATTTTCATCTGTCAGCAAGGCAGGGATGGATCAGGCTTGGGATGCAATATTAGAAAAATTGTGAGGGAAAGAAATGGCAAAAACAATTCATACAGACAAAGCTCCAAAAGCAATCGGACCTTATGTTCAAGGAAAAATCGTTGGTAATCTTTTGTTTGCTAGCGGTCAAGTTCCCCTATCTCCTGAAACTGGAGAAATTGTAGGAGAGACTATCCAAGAACAGACAGAACAAGTTTTGAAAAATATCGGTGCTATTTTGGCTGAAGCAGGAACAGACTTTGACCATGTTGTCAAAACAACTTGCTTCTTGAGTGATATGAATGACTTTGTTCCTTTTAACGAGGTTTACCAGACTGCCTTTAACGAGGAATTTCCAGCTCGTTCAGCTGTAGAGGTTGCACGTCTTCCTCGTGATGTAAAAGTCGAAATTGAAGTGATCGCAGAGATTGGATAAGCTAGTTGAAGTTTGGCTCTGCCAAACTTTTTTTGATATAAGGAGAGATAGATGACAAAGAAACAACTTCACCTGGTAATTGTGACAGGGATGAGTGGCGCAGGGAAAACAGTAGCCATTCAGTCCTTCGAGGATTTGGGATATTTCACTATTGACAATATGCCACCAGCCCTCTTGCCAAAGTTTTTGCAGTTGGTAGAGACCAAGGATGATGACCACAAACTGGCCTTGGTTGTGGACATGCGTAGCCGTTCCTTCTTTTCAGAGATTCAGGCCGTTTTGGATGAATTGGAAAACCAAGATGATTTGGATTTCAAAATTCTCTTTTTGGATGCAAAAGATAAGGAATTGGTGGCCCGTTACAAGGAAACCAGACGGAGTCACCCTCTAGCAGCGGATGGTCGGATTTTGGACGGCATCAAGCTGGAGCGCGAGCTCTTGGCACCTTTGAAAAACATGAGCCAAAATGTGGTGGATACGACAGAACTTACTCCGCGTGAACTTCGTAAAACCATTGCTGAGCAATTTTCAGACCAAGAACAGGCCCAGTCTTTCCGTATCGAGGTCATGTCTTTTGGCTTTAAATATGGAATTCCAATCGATGCAGATTTGGTCTTTGATGTCCGTTTCTTGCCAAATCCATACTACCTCCCTGAACTCCGTAATCAGACAGGTGAGGATCAAGCAGTTTATGACTATGTGATGAATCATGAAGAGTCTGAAAGTTTTTATCAGCACTTACTCGCCTTGATTGAGCCCATTTTGCCAAGTTACAAAAAAGAAGGCAAGTCTGTTTTAACCATTGCAGTAGGATGTACAGGTGGACAACACCGTAGTGTTGCCTTTGCCAAACGCATAGCTGAGGACCTTGCTAAAAACTGGCCTGTCAATGAAAGCCATCGTGACAAAGACAGAAGAAAGGAAACGGTAAACCGTTCATGAGAAAACCAAAGATAACGGTAATTGGTGGAGGAACAGGTATCCCCGTCATTTTGAAAAGCTTGCGAGAAAAGGATGTTGATATCGCAGCTATCGTAACGGTAGCTGATGATGGTGGCTCTTCTGGTGAACTAAGAAAGAATATCCAACAGCTGACACCACCAGGCGATCTTCGCAATGTCCTGGTAGCCATGTCGGATATGCCTAAGTTTTATGAGAAGGTTTTTCAGTACCGTTTCTCAGAAGAGGCTGGAGCTTTTGCGGGTCATCCCTTGGGGAATATCATCATAGCAGGGCTCTCTGAAATGCAAGGATCTACCTACAATGCTATGCAATTACTCAGTAAGTTCTTTCACACAACAGGAAAAATCTACCCCTCAAGCGATCAGCCTTTGACACTGCATGCAGTCTTTAGAGACGGTTCTGAGGTGGCAGGTGAGAGCCACATTGCAGATCATCCAGGCATGATCGACCATGTCTATGTGACCAATACCTTGGATGATGAGACACCCCAAGCCAGCCGTCGAGTAGTCAATACCATTCTCGAGAGTGACATGATTGTCTTGGGGCCTGGTTCCCTCTTTACATCGATTTTGCCGAATATTGTCATCGAGGAGATTGGACAGGCACTCTTGGAGACTAAGGCAGAGATCGCCTATGTCTGCAATATCATGACCCAGCGTGGGGAAACAGAGCACTTTTCAGACAGTGACCACGTGGAAGTCCTCCATCGACACTTAGGTCGGCCTTTTATTGATACGGTCTTGGTTAATATCGAGAAGGTTCCTAGAGAATACATGGATACCAACCGTTTTGATGAATATTTGGTTCAGGTAGAGCATGACTTTGCTGGTCTTTGCAAGCAGGTCCCTCGTGTGATTTCATCCAACTTCCTTCGTTTGGAAAATGGAGGAGCCTTCCATGATGGCGATTTGATTGTAGATGAATTGATGCGCATTATACAGGTGAGAAAATGAGTTTCACAGTTGCAGTAAAAGAGGAAATTCTTGGTCAACACCATCTCAGTCGTTATGAACTATCGGCCATTATCAAGATGTCTGGTAGCATCGGTCTCTCGACTTCAGGCTTGACCTTGTCCGTCGTGACCGAAAATGCCAAGTTGGCTCGGCACCTTTATGAATCCTTTCTCCATTTTTATGAGATCAAGTCAGAAATTCGTCACCATCAGAGAAGCAATCTTCGCAAGAATCGTGTCTACACGGTCTATACTGATGAGAGGGTGCAGGAGCTTTTAGCTGATTTGCGGCTTGCGGATTCCTTCTTTGGTTTGGAGACGGGTATTGATCCCGATATTTTAGCAGATGAGGAGGCTGGTCGTGCTTACTTATGTGGGGCCTTTCTGGCAAATGGTAGCATCCGAGATCCTGAGTCTGGCAAGTACCAGTTGGAGATCAGTTCCGTTTATTTGGACCACGCCCAAGGACTAGCCTCTCTCCTTCAGCAGTTTTTGCTGGACGCCAAGGTTATTGAGCGCAAGAAAGGTGCAGTTACCTATCTTCAACGTGCAGAGGACATCATGGATTTCTTGATCGTGATTGGGGCCATGCAAGCGCGTGATAATTTTGAGCGCGTCAAGATTTTGCGTGAAACCCGTAATGATCTCAATCGGGCTAATAATGCCGAGACAGCTAATATCGCTCGAACGGTTTCTGCTAGTATGAAGACCATCAATAATATCAGTAAAATCAAAGATAGAATGGGTTTGGAAAATTTACCCGTGGATTTGCAAGAGGTAGCGCAGTTGCGGATTCAGCACCCAGACTACTCTATCCAGCAGTTGGCAGATAGCCTGAGCAATCCCCTGACCAAAAGTGGCGTCAACCACAGACTTAGAAAGATCAATAAAATAGCAGATGAACTATAAAACCACGAATCAGTTGATTCGTGGTTCTTTTCCTATAAACTGGTCGAGTGTTTAGGTTGAACTTTTTGTTCTGGGTCAATGTAGTTAATGGCATTGTTAACAGCTGTTGGAGCTTCCCCCAGTCCTGTCGCAATCAAATCAATCTTACCTTCATAGTAGCAGCAGTCGCCGATAGCATAGATACCTGCTTGGCTGGATTCTTGCTTGCTATTGACGATAATCTTATGACGGTTGAGGTCCAGACCCCAATTTTTAAGATTACCGACAGATGATTTGAAACCATAGTTGACAAAGAGATGGTCTGCTTCGATAGTTTCGGTTTCATCTGATTTGACTTTGGTGATTTCTAGTTTGTCGAGTGTTTTACCATCTCCAAGGAGTTGGCTAGGGACGAACGGTGTCTTGATGGTCACAGATGATTCTTGCAAGGCTTGCACACTATGTTCCAAGGCGCGGAAATTATCTCTGCGGTGAACGAGGGTAGTTGGGGCAATCTTTTCAAAAGCCAGAGCCCAGTCCACTGCGGAGTCCCCGCCACCAAGGATGGTTACTTTCTTGCCAGCGTATTGTTGGATGTTGGAAACGTGGTAGTGGATGTTTTCATAGTCCTCAACACCGTCTAATTCGAGTGGCCGTGGTTTAAAGGCACCGCCACCCATGGCAATGATGACTGTTTTGGTCAGGTGTCTTCCCTTGTTGGTTGTAATGCTAAATCCTTGATCTTGTTTCTCAATCTCAAGAACGGTTTCGTTGAGGTGAACAGGTGTGTCAAAGCCATCTAGCTGCTCAAGCAAACGCTTGGTTAACTCTTCTCCAGTTAAGTTTGGAAAACCTGGCACATCAAGGATTTGCTTTTCAGGGTAGAGGATGGCTGGTTGACCACCGAGCTGGGGAAGGGAGTCGATGATTTGGACTTTGGCTTGGCGTAGGTGGGCGTAAAAGGCAGCAAAGAGCCCGACAGGACCGCCACCTACAATGGTAATATCATAGAGTTGAGACATGATTTCTCCTTCGTTTTTTCTAGTCAGTTTATTTTATCATAATTTTGCTTAATTTAAAATGAAGTAGGATGGGGAAAAAATGAGCAGAAAATGGTATAATAGTACGGAAAGTGTTTTGACAGGGAGGAGGCCAGGGATGAATTTTCAACAATTATCCAATTTGCAATACTGGACGAGTTTGTTTTCAAGTCCTTGGACAATAGTCACCAATCTGATTGATATTCTCATTGTGACTTATATTTTATATCATTTTACCAAAGCGATTGCAGGGACCAAAATCATGATATTGGTGCGGGGTGTTCTGGTCTTTATTTTAGGTCAGATTCTGTCCAATATGATTGGTTTAACGACCATTTCCTGGCTGATCAATCAGATCATCACTTACGGGGTTATCGCAGCGGTGGTTATTTTTTCACCAGAGATTCGGACTGGTTTGGAACGATTGGGCCGGGCTACGGATTTCTTCTACAATGCCCCTATTAGTGCAGAAGAGCAAATGGTTCGTGCCTTTGTCAAATCAGTCGAGTACATGAGTCCGCGTAAGATTGGTGCTCTAGTAGCGGTGCAGCGTGTGAGAACCTTGCAGGAATACATCTCAACTGGGATTCCTCTAGATGCTAAAATTTCCTCTGAGTTATTGATTAATATCTTTATCCCCAATACACCCTTGCACGATGGTGCGGTCATTGTCAGAGAAGACAGGATTGCCGTAACTTCAGCCTACCTACCCCTGACTGAAAATACTGGAATTTCCAAGGAGTTTGGAACACGTCATAGGGCGGCGATTGGTTTGTCAGAAGTATCGGATGCTCTTACCTTTGTGGTTTCTGAGGAAACAGGTGGAATCTCAATCACCTATAATGGAGTCTTTAAGCATGATTTGACCTTGGAAGAGTTTGAATCGGAGTTAAGAAGAATCTTGCTTCCAGCATCAGAGAAAAAACAAGGTCTGAAAGAGCGTTTGCTAGGAGGATTGAAACATGAGAAAAAATAGTCTTTATATTATTTCTTCCTTCTTTTTCGCCTGCATCCTCTTTATCTACGCGACTTCTACAAACTACCAGAATAGCAACAGTGCCAGACAAGTGCGGACAGAAACTTATACCAACACGGTCCTTAATGTCCCAATCGATATTCAGTATGACAGTGATCAGTATTTTATCAGTGGTTTTACATCTGAAGTTACTGTCTTCCTAACTGGATCAAATAGAGTTGCATTAGCGAGCGAGATGCAGGAAAGCACTCGGAAATTCAAGGTCAAAGCTGACTTAACCAATGCTAGTGTAGGAACCATCGAAGTTCCTCTAACCATTGAAAATTTACCGAGTGGTTTGACGGCTGTTGCAACACCGCAAAAGATAACAGTGAAGGTCGGTAAAAAAGCAAAACGAGATAATGTAATCGTTGTGTCAGAGATTGACCCTAGTCAGATTGATTCTCGTGTGAAAATTGATACAGTCACTGTGTCAGATGAGAAAGTAACGGTTATTAGTGACGAGGAAACTCTCTCTAGAGTAGATCGTGTCATTGCCATCTTGCCAACGAGTGAACGGATAACAGGTAACTATTCGGCTTCTGTTCCTCTACAAGCAGTCGATAAAAATGGAAATGTCTTACCAAGCGTCATTATGCCATTTGACACTACAATGAAAATTACAACCAAGACAGTATCGTCTAGCTCGAGTTCTTCGTCAGCGACCTCGTCAACGGGCTCTTCAACCAGCAGTTCGTCTTCAACGAGTTCAGAAACGAAACCAGACTCGTCTAAACAGGACTAAATAAAATAGTAGAAAAGGATGATAAATAAAATGGGTAAATATTTTGGGACCGATGGAGTCCGTGGAGAAGCAAACGTAGAATTGACGCCAGAATTGGCCTTTAAATTGGGACGTTTTGGTGGTTATGTTCTTAGCCAACATGAAACGGAAGCTCCTAAAGTCTTTGTAGGACGTGATACACGTATCTCCGGAGAAATGCTAGAATCTGCCTTGGTGGCAGGTCTTCTATCAGTAGGGATTCACGTCTACAAACTGGGTGTCCTTGCAACACCAGCAGTAGCTTATTTGGTTAAAACTGAGGGAGCTAGTGCGGGTGTCATGATTTCAGCGAGTCACAACCCAGCCCTTGATAATGGAATTAAATTCTTTGGTGGGGATGGTTTCAAACTTGATGATGAAAAAGAAGCAGAAATCGAAGCCTTGCTTGATGCTACAGAAGACACTCTTCCTCGTCCGAGTGCTGAGGGCTTGGGAACCTTAGTGGACTATCCAGAAGGCTTACGTAAGTATGAAGGCTACCTTGTTTCAACTGGAACTCCTCTTGAAGGAATGAAAGTGGCCTTGGATACAGCCAACGGTGCAGCAGCTACGAGTGCTCGTCAGATTTTTGCTGATTTAGGTGCTCAGTTGACAGTTATCGGTGAGACACCAGATGGTCTTAATATCAACTTGAATGTTGGTTCAACACACCCAGAAGCTCTCCAAGAACTAGTCAAAGAAAGCCAGTCAGCTATTGGTTTGGCCTTTGACGGAGACAGTGACCGTTTGATTGCTGTTGATGAAAATGGCGACATCGTTGATGGTGATAAGATCATGTACATCATTGGGAAATATCTTTCTGAAAAAGGCCAGTTGGCTCAAAACACCATTGTGACAACAGTTATGTCTAACCTTGGTTTCCATAAGGCCTTGGAGAGTGCTGGCATTAACAAGGCAGTGACTGCTGTTGGTGACCGCTATGTCGTTGAAGAAATGAGAAAATCAGGCTACAATCTTGGTGGTGAACAGTCTGGTCACGTTATCTTGATGGACTACAATACAACTGGTGATGGTCAATTATCAGCTGTCCAATTGACCAAAATCATGAAAGAAACAGGTAAGAGCTTGTCTCAACTGGCATCAGAAGTGACGATTTACCCACAAAAATTGGTCAATATCCGAGTGGAAAATGCCATGAAAGAAAAAGCCATGGAAGTACCAGCTATCAAAGCCATCATCGAAAAGATGGAAGAAGAGATGGCAGGCAACGGCCGTATCCTTGTCCGCCCAAGTGGAACAGAACCCCTCTTGCGTGTCATGGCAGAAGCACCAACAACAGAAGAAGTCAACTACTATGTAGATACGATTGCTGCTGTGGTTAAAGATGAAATCGGAATTGACTAAAGCCTAGAAAAACTAGATGAAATGATAAAAATGTGGTACAATTGCATAGTAAATTGTAGCAATGGGAGAGAAAAATGAATCTTAAAAGAGAACAAGAATTTGTTAGCCAGTATCACTATGATGCTCGTAACTTTGAATGGGAAAATGAAAATGGCGCTCCTGAAACCAAGGTAGACGTGAACTTTCAGTTACTCCAACACGACCAAGAAAACCAAGTAACTTCGCTAGTTGTTATCTTGAGTTTCATGATTGTCTTTGACAAATTTGTCATCAGCGGGACGATTTCCCAAGTGAACCATGTGGAAGGTCGTATTGTCAACGAACCAAGCGAATTTAACCAAGAAGAAGTCGAAACCTTGGCACGTCCATGTTTGAACATGCTCAATCGTTTGACGTATGAAGTAACAGAAATCGCCTTGGATCTTCCAGGGATCAATTTGGAGTTTTAGTCATGAAATTAGCTGTCATTACAGATTCTTCCGCCTATTTAGAGGAGAAGACGCTGCAAAGAGAGAATCTATTTATCTTGGATATTCCTGTCAATATTGATGGGGAAGAGTATGTCGAAAGTGTCAATCTGACTGCTGAGGAATTTTATCAAAAAATGGCTCAGTCTGCTGAATTGCCTAAGACCAGTCAACCAAGTATTGCTAAATTGGATGAGATTCTAAGTTCCTTGAAAGAAGATGGCTATACCCATGTCTTGGGACTCTTTCTTTCGTCAGGGATTTCAGGTTTTTATCAGAATATCCAATATATGTTAGACGAGTATGAAGGTTTGACCATTGCCTTTCCAGATACTCATATCACAAGCTCCCCTCTAGGATTTATGGTAGAGAGTGCCTTTGAATGGGCAGAACAGGGCGATGATTTTGCTCAGATTCAGGAGAAATTGGCTATTCAAATCGCTGATAACTCCGCCTTTATCATAGTAGATGACCTTGATCACTTGGTTAAGGGAGGACGTCTGTCAAATGGTGCGGCCATCCTAGGAAATCTTCTCAGTATCAAGCCCATTCTTTACTTCAATGACCAAGGTGTAATTGAAGTTTACGAAAAAGTTCGTACGGAAAAGAAGGCAACCAAACGTTTGGTGGAAATCATCAAAGAGTTGACAAAAGATGAGGACTACCGTATTACAGTCATTCATGGGAACGCTCCTCAAAAGGCAGCGGATTTACGTCAGCTTTTGATTGAGAGTGGTGTGAATTCTGAGATTCCAATTGTTAGCTTTGGTAGTGTCATTGGGACCCACCTTGGAGAAGGCAGTATTGCCTTGAGCTATACGCCAGTTGTCTAGATTGTTCTGGGCAGGCTTTGTATCTTAGACAGGAGTAGAGATGAGTATTCGAGTAATTATTGCCGGTTTTAAGGGAAAGATGGGCCAAGCTGCTTGTCAGATGGTCTTGGCTGATCCAGACTTGGACTTGGTCGCAGTTTTGGATCCTTTTGAGTCTGAGTCAGAGTGGCAGGGGGTTCCTGTATTCAACGATAAGGCTGACTTGGCTGGTGTTGAAGCGGATGTCTGGGTGGATTTTACTACACCAGCCGTTGCCTACGAAAATACACGCTTTGCCCTTGAAAATGGCTTTGCTCCAGTAGTTGGAACAACAGGATTCACTAGTGAAGAAATTACAGAACTAAAAGCATTTTCTCGTGAACAAGATTTGGGTGGCTTGATTGCCCCTAACTTTGCCTTGGGCGCTGTCTTGCTTATGCAATTTGCGGCGCAGGCTGCCAAATATTTCCCAAATGTGGAGATTATCGAGCTCCATCATGACAAGAAAAAAGATGCTCCGAGCGGAACAGCCATTAAAACGGCTGAGTTGATGGCGGAAGTGCGTGAGTCTATCCAACAAGGTGCGCCTGACGAGGAAGAATTGATTGCAGGTGCCCGTGGTGCTGACTTTGATGGCATGCGCATCCACTCAGTCCGTCTACCAGGTTTGGTAGCTCATCAGGAAGTCATTTTTGGCAATCAGGGAGAAGGATTGACCCTTCGTCATGACTCCTATGATCGCAGCTCCTTCATGACAGGGGTCAATTTGGGAATCAAAGAAGTTGTCAAGCGTCATGAGCTTGTCTATGGATTAGAACACTTATTATGAGATTAACGCAAATGCCTTCTGAATTTCAGAAGGCTTTACCAGTATTAGAAAAAATTAAAGAAGCAGGCTTTGAAGCCTATTTTGTTGGTGGCTCCGTCAGAGATGCCCTTCTCAATCGTCCCATCCACGATGTGGATATTGCGACTTCTTCTTATCCAGAGGAGACTAAGCAGATTTTTCCGCGAACAGCCGATATCGGAATCGAGCACGGAACCGTCTTAGTTTTAGATGGCGATGAGGAATATGAAGTGACGACCTTTCGGACCGAAGATGTCTATGTGGACTATCGCAGACCCAGTGCGGTTTCCTTTGTGCGTTCGCTAGAAGAAGACCTCAAGCGCCGTGATTTTACAGTCAACGCCTTTGCCTTGGATGAGACAGGCGAAATTATTGACTTGTTTCAGGGTTTAGAAGATTTGAAAAGCCAAGTCTTGCGAGCAGTTGGAGTGGCTAGTGAACGTTTTAACGAGGATGCTCTGCGGATTATGCGTGGTTTCCGTTTTCAGGCCAGTCTTGGTTTTAAACTTGAGTCAGAAACTTTTGAGGCGATGAAGACTTTGACGCCACTCTTGGAGAAAATTTCTGTGGAGCGCACCTTCGTTGAGTTTGATAAACTATTGCTGGCACCTTTTTGGCGAGTTGGTCTGTCTTCCATGATTGAAAGTCAAGCTTATGACTATCTTCCAGATATGGCAGGAAGCCAAGACAAGCTCAACAGACTGTTTGATTTAGAGGCGGATTTCACTTTTGAATCTTCCGAACAAGCTTGGGCGGCTCTATTGTGGGCTTTGGAGATTAAAGATGCACAGCCATTTTTGAAAGCTTGGAAGACCTCACGCCAGTTTGCCAAGCAAGTACAGGATTTGCTGACTATTTTGACTTTGCGAGAAGAAGGAGAGCTGAGCAAGCGCGATTGTTACCGCTTTGATTTGGATTCCCTTCTACAAGCCGAAAGTCTTCGTCAGGCTCAAGGGAAAGAAGTCAACCCGCAAGCCATCAAAGAAACTTACCAGAGTTTGACCATTCATGATAAGAAAGAAATTCAGATTAACGGTGGCATTTTGATTAAGGAATATGGTTACCAGCCAGGACCAGACTTGGGAGAGATTTTAACAGAGATTGAGTTTGCCATTGTCGATGGAGAGTTGGAAAATGATCGTCAAGCTATCCATGCTTACCTGAGGGAGAAAAAATGAGTGATTTTATTGTTGAAAAACTAAGTAAATCCGTCGGAGACAAGACCGTTTTTAAGGATATTTCTTTTATCATCCATGACTTGGATAGAATTGGTCTGATTGGTGTTAATGGAACGGGTAAGACCACCCTTTTGGACGTCCTTTCTGGACTTTCAGGCTTTGACGGGGATGTCAGTCCCTTTTCGGCAAAGAATGACTATAAGATTGGCTACTTGACCCAGGATCCTGATTTTGATGATAGCAAGACAGTTTTGGATACGGTTCTCTCTAGCGACCTCAAGGAAATCCAGCTCATTCGTGAGTATGAGTTAATCATGCTCAACTACAGTGAGGACAAGCAGGCTCGTTTGGAACGGGTCATGGCAGAGATGGATTCTCTCCAAGCTTGGGAAATTGAAAGCCAGGTCAAGACGGTCCTCAGCAAGCTAGGTATTCAGGCCTTGTCGACTCCGGTTGGTGAATTGTCAGGCGGTCTGAGAAGACGGGTTCAGTTGGCGCAAGTTCTCCTAGGAAACCACGACCTCTTGCTTCTGGACGAGCCAACCAACCACCTGGATATTGCGACCATTGAGTGGCTGACTCTTTTTTTGAAAAATTCCAAGAAGACCGTTCTCTTTATCACCCACGATCGTTATTTCCTAGATGCACTATCAACGCGGATTTTCGAGTTGGACCGAGCAGGCTTGACCGAGTATCAGGGAAATTATCAGGACTATGTTCGCCTCAAGGCTGAACAAGATGAGCGTGATGCAGCACTTCTCCACAAAAAGGAACAACTCTATAAGCAAGAATTAGCCTGGATGCGTAGACAACCGCAGGCCCGTGCGACCAAGCAACAGGCCCGTATCAATCGTTTCCACGATTTGAAAAAAGAAGTTTCAGGTGGCGTTGCTGATACAGACTTGACTATGAACTTTGAAACCAGTCGGATTGGGAAAAAAGTCATCGAGTTTCAGAATGTTTCCTTCGCCTATGAAAACAAGCCCATTTTGCATGATTTTAATCTCTTGGTGCAAGCCAAAGACCGTATCGGAATCGTTGGGGACAACGGTGTCGGGAAGTCAACTCTGCTTAATCTCATCGCAGGAAGTCTTGAGCCTACTAAAGGCCAAGTGATCATCGGTGAGACGGTTCGCATCGCCTATTTCTCTCAGCAAATTGAAGGATTGGATGAGAGCAAGCGAGTTATCAATTATCTGCAGGAAGTGGCAGAGGAGGTCAAGACCAGTGGTGGTTCTACGACTTCCATCGCTGAGTTGCTGGAGCAGTTCCTTTTCCCACGTTCAACCCATGGAACCTTGATTGAGAAATTGTCTGGTGGCGAGAAAAAACGCCTTTATCTCCTCAAATTGCTCTTGGAAAAACCAAATGTTCTTCTTTTGGACGAGCCGACAAATGACCTAGATATTGCGACCTTGACAGTTTTGGAAAATTTCTTGCAGGGCTTTGCAGGTCCTGTCTTGACAGTTAGCCACGATCGCTATTTCCTTGATAAGGTAGCGACCAAGATTCTCGCCTTTGAGAATGGCAAGATTCGTCCTTTCTTTGGCCATTACACCGACTATCTTGATGAAAAAGTCTTTGAAACAGAGATGGCCAATCAAGTGCAAAAGGCCGAAAAGGAGAAAGTGGTCAAGGTCCGTGAAGACAAGAAACGCATGACCTACCAAGAAAAGCAGGAGTGGGCAAGCATTGAAGGCGATATTGAAGCCTTGGAAAATCGTATTGCTGCTATTGAAGAAGAAATGCAGGCAAATGGCTCTGACTTTGGCAAATTGGCGATGCTTCAGAAAGAGCTAGACGAGAAAAACGAAGAACTCCTTGAAAAATACGAACGCTATGAATACCTAAGTGAGTTGGCATGATGGAAGAAAAAGTCATTAAACGTAGTCCCAAGAAAATCATTTGGAATACCTTGTTTGGCTTGGCTTCAGTGCTTTTCTTCTTGCTGCCTCTCTCTTATCTCCATTTGTACTCGCAAAAGGGAACCAGACTTCATACGATAAGTCTGTTATTAATACTGCTTGTCCTCTTTTGTGCTGGAGTAGTCGTTTATCAGACATACAGACTGTTAAGTTCCGATAAGGAATATTTGAAATGTACTGTCGAGGGATTTTACTACAAACCGAATCCAAAGAAACCCAGTCATTTCTACGCTTGGGCTGATGTAGAGGAATTTTCCTTCTCTCGGATTCGAGGGAAGTACAGGGATTCCTATCGGATTGAAGTCTATTTTAAAAACAAGGAAAATGTGAAATCCCAATCCTTCCTAGCTCTGTTGAAGAGAAGGATTCTCTCTTTTCATTCGTCAGCAGATTTGATCATCCCTATCTTTCTACTAGATGTAGGACTTCCTGAAAGGGTCTATGAGGCCATGAAGTACTATGAAAGAGAATGGCGTATCGAACAAAATCGTCAAGCAAGAAAAGAGGTAAAACAAGCTTCGAAAAGCAAATCTTCCAAACCGTCATAGTCTGTCTTTGCTTAAAGTAGAATAATCAAAAATGCCCTATCCACTGGATAGGGTCATTGTTTGTCTTCTTTTTTTGTTTCCTGATGAAAGATATTTTGCCAAGTTTCATGGCGACGCCAGATACTGGTATGGACGATACCATCTAGCTCATAGCAAATGAGTTTGGTTTTCTGACTAATGGAGGTAATCTGAATGTCCTTAATCGCAGCACTAAGTTCTTTTTCAGACTTATAAGCCTCTTTATCCATCTGCTCTCCATCTTGACGGATATAGAGAAAGTCCTCAGCAAGGAGTTCTTCTAGCTGATTTCCTTGGTCAATCAATTGCTCACGCATGAGCAGTTTTTTATAGACATTGTCTAAAATCTCGTCCTCAGGTATGGGAGCTGGCTCGATATGGACATCGGTATCAAAGACTCCAAAACGCTCTTCCAGCATGGACTCGACCTGGTCCGCAATCTCATGACTTTCATAGACTGATAGGTCAGGATTCATTTCCAGGGTGATATCAAGGTAGATATTGCTACCGTAGGTCCGCCCTCTTTGGGACTTGACCTTACTAATCTTTGGAATCTCCATGATGGCCTTTTGGTAGTCCTCTAGCAGACGGTCATCAAAACCATCTGAAAGACTGAAGGAAGACTCGATAAAGATATCATAGGCTGTTTTTAAGATAAAGAAGGTGATGATGATAGCGACCAATTTATCCACGATAGGGTAATTGAAACTGCTGGCTAAGATAGCAATGGAAGTCCCAAGCGAGGTGACAGCATCGGAAAGATTGTCCTTAGCAGCTGCTTTGAGAGCCTTGGATTTGGATTTCTTACTGAGGCGTGTATTGTAGAGATAGACCACAAACATAATCGCTGCAGAAATGATTCCTAGAGTTGCACCCAGAGGATCAATGGGTGTTTGTTCCCGACTAAGGATTTTCTGAATGGTGTCCCGAAGTACATCAAAACCAACATAGAACATGATGATGGAAGTAATCAAGCTAGCCAAATCTTCCATCTTCCAGTGACCAAAGCTATGGTCACGGTCTGCAGGTTGGCGGGCCATCCGAATCCCAATCAAGAGAGCAACATTTCCAATAATATCGGATACGTTGTTGAAACCATCTGCCACCAAACTGGAAGAATGCAGGAGGTGACCAGTTGCCAATTTTGCTGCAGACAAGAGGAGGTAGGTTGAAATGCTGATAATGGCTCCACGTTCTGCCAATTTGAGATTTGACATGGATTGGTTCATCGGGCTTCCTTTCTAGTCATATAGTATTCTACCATTATACTGGTTTTCAAGGGAAAATTCAAATTTAGTCTTGTTTCATCTGATTTAAACCCTTGAAAATTGTTCAAATTTTGATATAATAGTACTACTCAAGGGAGTAGCTGGCAGAAACCTGTGATAGTGTCGTCATTCCGAATTGTATACTGAAAAGTATGTTTTCCGGCACTATCTTAAACAGCGAGACTTGTTATGATTAACAGGTCTCTTTTTGTTTGTCATAAAACTAAAAGAGAACTTGTTTTGCACACAATGTCAAGGAGGAGACACATGTCAAAAGAACAAAAACGCCAAGCGTTTTACACTCAGAGTCCTGAAGAGGTCTTGAAGTCAGTTGAAGCAACTGAACAAGGTCTCTCGTCTAGCGAAGCGCAGAAACGCCTAGCTGAATATGGACGCAATGAACTGGAAGAGGGTGAGAAAAAATCTCTCCTAGTCAAGTTTATTGAGCAATTTAAGGATTTGATGATTATCATCCTAATTGCTGCGGCTATCTTGTCCGTCATAACTTCTGGTGGGGAAGATATCGCAGATGCCATCATTATCCTTGCCGTGGTTATCATCAACGCTGCCTTTGGTGTTTACCAAGAAGGAAAAGCAGAAGAAGCCATCGAAGCCCTCAAGTCTATGTCTAGTCCAGCTGCTCGCGTTATTCGTGATGGGCACATGGCTGAGATTGATTCCAAAGAATTGGTGCCAGGTGATATCGTAGCTCTCGAAGCTGGTGATGTAGTGCCAGCAGACCTACGTTTGCTAGAAGCTAATTCTCTTAAAATCGAAGAAGCAGCTTTAACAGGCGAGTCTGTTCCAGTTGAAAAAGACTTGACAGTCGAGCTCGCTGCAGATGCTGGTATTGGTGACCGTGTCAATATGGCCTTCCAAAACTCAAACGTGACCTACGGTCGTGGTCTTGGTGTTGTTGTCAATACAGGTATGTATACTGAAGTGGGTCATATCGCTGGCATGCTCCAAGATGCTGATGAGACAGATACGCCACTCAAACAAAACTTGAACAACCTTTCTAAGGTCTTGACCTATGCAATTTTGGTTATTGCCCTTGTTACTTTTGTAGTTGGAGTCTTCATTCAAGGTAAAAATCCACTTGGTGAGTTGATGACCTCTGTTGCGCTTGCTGTTGCAGCCATTCCAGAAGGACTTCCTGCTATCGTGACGATCGTTCTTGCCCTTGGTACTCAAGTTTTGGCCAAACGAAACTCTATCGTTCGTAAGTTGCCAGCAGTCGAAACACTTGGTTCAACAGAAATCATCGCTTCTGATAAGACTGGTACACTTACCATGAACAAGATGACAGTCGAGAAAGTCTTCTATGACGCAGTCCTACATGACTCATCTGATGATATTGAACTTGGCTTGGACATGCCACTACTTCGTTCAGTTGTCTTGGCCAACGATACTAAGATTGATGCTGAAGGAAACTTGATCGGGGATCCAACGGAAACAGCCTTCATCCAGTATGCCTTGGACAAGGGCTACGATGTTAAAGGGTTCTTAGAGAAATATCCTCGTGTAGCTGAATTGCCGTTTGACTCAGATCGTAAACTCATGTCAACGGTTCATCCATTGCCAGATGGTAAATTCCTCGTGGCAGTCAAAGGGGCTCCAGATCAACTTTTGAAACGTTGTGTTGCTCGTGATAAAGCAGGAGATGTTGCTCCGATTGATGAGAAAGTTACTGAATTAATCCATACAAACAACTCTGAAATGGCTCACCAAGCCTTGCGTGTCCTTGCAGGTGCTTATAAGATTATTGATAGCATTCCAGAGAACTTGACTTCTGAAGATCTTGAAAACAACTTGATCTTTACTGGTTTGATTGGGATGATTGACCCTGAACGTGCCGAAGCTGCAGAAGCTGTTCGTGTGGCCAAGGAAGCGGGAATCCGTCCAATCATGATCACTGGTGACCACCAAGACACAGCAGAAGCCATTGCCAAACGTTTGGGAATTATCGACGAAAATGACTCGGAAGACCATGTTTTGACTGGTGCTGAGCTTAACGAACTTTCTGATGAAGAATTTGAAAAAGTCGTTGGTCAATACTCTGTTTATGCGCGTGTATCTCCAGAACACAAGGTTCGTATCGTGAAAGCTTGGCAAAACCAAGGTAAGGTCGTTGCTATGACAGGTGACGGTGTTAATGACGCTCCAGCTCTGAAAACAGCCGACATCGGTATCGGTATGGGAATCACTGGTACAGAGGTTTCTAAGGGAGCTTCTGACATGATTCTTGCAGATGATAACTTTGCGACCATCATCGTCGCAGTTGAAGAAGGACGTAAGGTCTTCTCAAACATTCAAAAGACCATTCAGTACCTACTTTCTGCCAATACGGCTGAAGTATTAACCATCTTCCTATCAACCTTGTTTGGTTGGGATGTCTTGCAGCCAGTTCATCTCTTGTGGATCAACTTGGTAACCGATACCTTCCCAGCTATCGCTCTTGGTGTTGAACCAGCTGAGCCAGGTGTTATGACCCACAAACCACGTGGACGCAAATCAAGCTTCTTCTCAGGTGGGGTCATGAGTTCTATTATCTATCAAGGTGTACTCCAAGGGGCTCTCGTCTTGACTGTTTATGGTCTTGCTCTTGCCTATCCGGTCCATGTAGGAGACAATCACGCCATTCACGCAGATGCCCTCACTATGGCCTTTGCAACACTTGGTTTGATCCAGCTCTTCCATGCCTATAATGTCAAGTCTGTTTACCAATCTATCTTGACAGTCGGACCGTTCAAGTCTAAGACCTTCAACTGGTCAATCTTGGTATCCTTCATCCTCTTGATGGCAACAATCGTTGTAGAACCGCTTGAAGGTATCTTCCACGTAACCAAACTAGACTTATCGCAATGGGGTATTGTTCTAGCTGGAAGCTTCTCAATGATACTTATCGTTGAAATCGTCAAGTTTGTTCAACGTAAACTTGGTCTTGATAAGAATGCGATTTAAAAAGAAAGTCATCTTCGGATGGCTTTTTTTGCATTTGAGGAGAATGGTTAGAAGTTATCCTCTTTTGTGCTATAATAAAGTAAAATAGCAAGGAGTGAAAGAGAATGGAAAAGAAAATTGTCCGAGATGTCTTATTCTTGTCGCAGGTCTCGAAAGCTGCAAGTCAGGAAGACCTTTATTTGGCTAAGGATTTGCAGGATACCCTGCTGGCCAATCGCGAGACCTGTGTCGGTCTAGCGGCCAATATGATTGGCGTGCAGAAGCGTGTCATTATCTTTAATCTTGGCTTGGTTCCCATGGTCATGTTTAATCCCGTTCTCCTTTCCTATAAAGGACCTTACGAGACAGAGGAAGGGTGTTTGTCCTTGACTGGGGTGCGACCAACAACTCGTTATGAAACGATTACAGTTTCCTATCGTGATAGCAAGTGGCAGGAACAGACCATTACGCTAACAGGTTTTCCAGCTCAGATCTGCCAGCATGAACTGGATCATTTGGAAGGACGGATTATTTAGGAGAAACTCAGATGAAACGTATACTTTTTGAACTTGTTTTTATCGCAACGACATGGTATATTTTTTTACCACCCTTCAATCTGACTAGCTGGGAATTCATCTTCTTTCTCTGTGGGCATTTGGTGGTGATGGGGATTTTGTTTAGTTTCCGCAAGGATACCAATCTCCTCAAAACTGTTCACCTACGCCATGGCAAGGCTACCAAAGATCTCAATCTAGAAGGATTCCTTTTTACCAAACTTAGTAGAGGATTGTTTCTGACTGCAGGTATCATTTTTGCCCTTGCTGGTCTGGTAAGCCTAGTAACCTCTAGCTTTTTCCAAGCAAAAAATTATGCTAATGTGGTATCCATTACAGAAAAAGACTTTAAAGATTTTCCTAAGAGTGATACCAGTAAGGTTCCAATCCTAGATCGGAGCACTGCAGAAAAGATTGGAGACCGTTATCTAGGATCTCTGACGGATAAGGTCTCCCAGTACGTGGCAGCAGATACCTATACCCAGCTGACGGTTGATGGCAAACCTTATCGAGTGACTCCTTTGGAGTATGCCGACCCGATCAAATGGTTTAATAATCAGTCCAAGGGAATTGGCGAGTATATCAAGGTTGATATGGTGACAGGAAATGCGGAATTGGTGGATTTAAAAACGCCAATGAAGTATTCAGACTCTGAGTATTTTAACCGCGATGTCAAACGTCATCTTCGGATCAAGTATCCGACCAAGATTTTTAAAACGCCATCCTTTGAGGTGGATGATGCAGGCAATCCTTTCTATGTAGCAACTGTTTATCAAAAGCAGTTTGGTCTAGGAGTCCCTCGCCCTTCGTCTGTTATTATCTTAGACGCCACCAATGGAGAAACCAAGGAATACAGCTTGGATGAAGTACCAGAATGGGTGGATCGTGTCTATCCAGCAGAAGAAACCATTGAGCAAATCAACTACAACGGTAAGTATAAAGACGGCTTCTGGAATGCCTTGATTTCTAAGAAAAACGTCACCCAAACGACAGAGGGCTATAACTATCTTTCTATCGGAAATGATATTTATCTCTACACAGGGGTGACTTCAGCAAATGCTGATGAAAGTAATCTAGGATTTATCCTTGAAAATATGCGCACTGGTGAAATCACCAAGTACAATCTAGCTTCAGCAACCGAAGAATCAGCCCGTGCTTCCGCAGAAGGAGCAGTGCAAGAGAAGGCCTACAAGGCTACCTTCCCTATCCTTGTTAATCTCAATGACAGGCCTCTTTATATCATGGGCTTGAAAGATAACGCAGGCTTGGTCAAGGAGTATGCATTGGTCGATGCCGTGGAGTACCAAAACGTCATCGTAGCAACTACGGTAGATGAACTCCTCAGCAAGTATGCCAATAAAAATGACCTCGAGTTGGATAATGAAACGGTAGAAAACATCAAGGGTATCGTCTCAGACCTTAAATCAGCTGTCATCAAGGGTGATACCGTCTATTTCTTTAAAGTTGATGGCAAGATTTATAAGGTCAAGGCTTCAGTGTCAGACGACCTTCCTTACCTCGAAAATGGCCAAACCTTCGAAGGTCAAGTTGGAAAAGATAATTATCTCAAGACCTTTAAAGTACAATAATACTCTTAGAAAATCAAATTCAAACTACGTCAGCGTCGCCTTGCCGTACTCAAGTACTGCCTGCGGCTAGCTTCCTAGTTTGCTCTTTGATTTTCATTGAGTATAAAAATAGGTTTTCTCAGTTCAAGGAGAAAAAAGATAAATTCTTATCTATCTTAACAAGCTTAGCTGGCACAACCCTTGTTCTCGTGGCTATCTGGTTAGGATGGCCAAAATAAACAGAGAAACCTCGGTATGAACCGAGGTTTTTAAGATGAAATTCTTGGTCGTGATTGAAAAATATGCTACACTAACAATATGAAAATTTTAATCCCAACAGCAAAAGAAATGAACACAGACCATCCTTGTATCGAAGCGCTCCCGTTGAGTGAAGAAAGTCAGGCAGTCCTTGACTCACTGGCGAATTATTCAGCTAGTGAATTAGAGACTTTTTATAAGGTATCTGTCGAGAAAGCAGAAGAAGAGTACGGCCATATTCAAGTTTTAAAAGATCACAGGGCTAAACATTATCCAGCCTTGAAACTTTTCGATGGTCTCATGTACCGCCATATCAAACGAGATGAGTTAACCAAGGCTGAACAAACCTATCTTGAAAATCATGTCCTAATTACCTCGGCTTTATACGGTGTTGTCCCCGCCTTGTCGCCCATGGCTCCTCACCGTTTGGACTTCTTGATGAAGTTAAAAGTTGCTGGTAAGACTTTAAAGAGTCATTGGAAGTCAGCCTACGATGAGGCCCTACGGGATGAGAACTTGATATTCTCACTCCTATCATCAGAGTTTGAAACCGTATTTTCTAAGGAAATTAGAGAAAAGATGGTGACCTTCAAATTTATGGAGGATAAGGCAGGTCAGTTGAAAATCCACTCAACTATTTCAAAAAAAGCCCGTGGCGCCTTTTTGACCGCCTTGATAGAGGGGCAAGTCCAAACAGTCGAACAAGCTCGCCAGCTCAGTTTTGCAGGTTTTGACTACCAACCTGATTTATCCAGTGACTTAGAACTCGTCTTTGTGAAACAAGCATAAAACCAGCTCATTCGAGCTGGTTTTTGCTGTATTAGTTGATGGCTGCAAGAAGGTCGTCAGCTTGTTTTGCAAGTGATGAAGCAGTTGCTTCTTCTAACACCAATTTTCCGTCTGCCCAAGCAGAGTCATTGACACGAGCGGCTGTAAAGTCACCAACGACTTGTGTACGGATAAATGGCAAGAGGTCTTTATAAATAGCAAAGAGTTGATCGTGACCGGCATTGGCTACAGATGAGACAGTAACAAACTTGTCTTGGAGAGCAGAAGCGCCACGTGTATCAGACAAGTCAAGGGCACGAGAGAGCCAGTCAAGCAAGTTTTTCACTGTTCCAGGGATAGAGAAGTTGTAGACTGGAGAGAAGATCCAGATAGCATCCGCAGCAAGGACTGCTTCACGAGCAGCAGCTACAGCTGGATGAGTTGGAACTTCCAAATCTTGGCTGAAGAGAGGAACAGCTGAGTAATCAAGATAGCTAACTTCTGCTTTTCCAGCAAGTACTTTTTCAGCTTCGAGGGCCATTTGGTTGTTGAAAGAACCTTGGCGTAGTGAACCGACGATAAATAATACTTTTTTAGACATGATGTGTCTCCTTTAGTTTAAAATTCAAAGAGCGAACTCTTTTGTTACCATCTATGTTACAACAAATGATACTAATTAGCAATAATTTTGCTCACAAATTTTTAAATTTTTTTAAAATGCGGATTAAGTCTTCCTTTTCGCCATCTTCCAAGATGCTGAGTGCTTCTAAGATAGAATCGATATGGTCAGGAAGAACCTCTTCGATTTTTCTGCGTCCTGCAGGTGTTAATTTCAGGAAAAAGGATCGACGATCCTTGGGGTCGCAAGTTCTAGAAATCCATCCATCTCGAACCATATTTCGAATGACAACAGTCATGTTTCCAGAAGTGGCCAACATTTTTTCAATCAAATCCTGAATGCGTAGTTCCCCCTTGCTATAGAGGGTTTCCAAAACTGAAAATTGGGTGGGTGTTAGCCCGTGTTCTTTAGCAGCCTTAGCTTCATATGGTTTAAAAGTCCGTATGGCTTTATTGAGGACGATAGCCGTTTTTAAGTCTAGTTGATTATCGGAAATTTTCTCTTTCAAATATTGTTTCATAAGGTTATTTTATCAATAATGAGAGAGAAAAACAAGAACTTATATTTTATAGGAAAAGAATCTCAGAATGTTCCTGTCTTCACTTGTAATACAGGAGGATAGATGGTAAAATAGACGAGTGAAACTAAGACAGAAAAAAGCAAAAAACAAGCTACTTATACAATACGGAATCGGCATTTCTCTGGTGATACTAGTGCTGACTGGATCCTTTCTTTACCTGATTTCGCTTAGCATGAAACCCTATCAAGATGCTAGTGTTGAAGGAGAAAAACTGGCCAAGCAGTATGCAGAATTGGAAAAGGCAGATCAGGTTGATTTTTTTAATGGTTCGGAAGCTTATTACAGCCTTCTGGGGCATAATAAAAAGCAAGAGGCCATTGCCGTACTGATTGAAAAGAATGACCACAAGATTTATGTTTATCAGCTTGATAAGGGGATTTCTCAAGACAAGGCAGCAACGATTTCGAGAGAAAAAGGAGCTAGCGATATTGACAAGATCACCTTTGGTCGTTATCAGGACAAGCCGATTTGGGAAGTTAAGTCAGGAAACCAGTACTATCTGGTTGACTTTGAAACAGGAGCAGTGATCCAATAAGGAGGGCATATGAAACTATCCAAACGTGTACTAGAAATGGAAGAAAGCGTCACTCTAGCTAGTGATGCAAGAGCCAAAGCATTAAAAGCTCAGGGAAAGGATGTTCTTTTCTTAACCTTGGGACAGCCTGATTTTCATACTCCTGAAAACATTCAGGATGCAGCGGTAGAAGCGATTCGAGATGGACGAGCTTCCTTTTATACAGTTGCTTCAGGCCTACCAGAGTTAAAAGCGGCGGTTAATACCTATTTTGAACGCTACTATGGGTATTCCGTAGCGGCTAATGAGGTTACCTTTGCCACTGGTGCCAAGTTCTCTCTCTACACCTTCTTTATGGCTGTGGTCAATCCAGGTGATGAAGTCATCATTCCTACACCATACTGGGTCAGCTATGGAGACCAGGTCAAGATGGCAGAAGGTGTGCCAGTCTTTGTCCAGGCCAAGGATGACAATCACTTTAAAGTAACAGTAGAGCAGCTAGAAGCAGCGCGAACAGATAAGACCAAGGTCTTAGTTCTCAATTCACCATCGAATCCGACCGGTATGATTTACTCTCGTGAGGAACTCTTGGCTATCGGAAATTGGGCTGTTGAACATGATGTTCTTATCCTAGCAGATGACATTTATGGTCGTTTGGTTTATAACGGGAACGAATTTGTTCCAGTCTCTAGTCTGTCAGAAGCCATTCGCAAGCAAACCATCGTGATTAACGGTGTATCTAAGGCCTATGCCATGACTGGTTGGCGGGTAGGTTATGCTGTGGGAAATCCTGAAATTATTGCTGCCATGAGCAAACTAACAGGTCAAACAACCTCCAACCTGACTGCTGTATCACAATATGCTACCATTGAAGCCCTAACTGGACCGCAAGACTCTGTTGAAACCATGCGCCAAGCCTTTGAAGAACGTTTGAATACCATTTATCCACTCTTGTGCCAAGTGCCTGGATTTGAAGTTGTCAAGCCCCAAGGAGCCTTCTATCTCTTCCCAAATGTTAAAAAAGCGATGGAGATGAAGGGTTATACTGATGTGACAGAGTTTACAACGGCTATTCTCGAAGAAGTCGGACTGGCCTTGATTACAGGAGCTGGATTTGGAGCACCAGAAAATGTTCGTCTCAGCTATGCCACAGACTTGGATACATTAAAAGAAGCTATTCGCCGTTTGCATCAGTTTATGGAGGAATTATAATGATAGATCATTTTACCCTTAAGGTAAAGAATTTAGAAGTTTCTAAAGCTTTCTATCAAGCTACTTTAGCTGCTTTAAATTATCACCTTCAATTTGATACGGGGCAGGTCGTTAGTTTCACAGAACCGCGAGATGTGGATCCAGGTGGTGATTTTTGGCTAAATGTTGGTCAACAAGAGCCGATGCATTTTGCCTTTAGTGCTCGAACTTGTCAAGAAGTAGATGCTTTCTATCATGCAGCTTTGGCTGCTGGAGGAAAGGATAATGGTGCACCTGGCGAACGTAAAAATTACCATGTGGGATACTATGCTGCGTTTATTATTGACCCAGATGGAAATAACATAGAGGCAGTTTGCCATAAAGAAGAATAGAAAAGGAAAAATAATGACAAAACGTGTAACGATTATCGATGTAAAAGACTACGTTGGTCAAGAAGTGACCATCGGAGCCTGGGTTGCCAACAAATCTGGAAAAGGGAAAATTGCCTTCTTGCAATTGCGTGATGGAACAGCCTTCTTCCAAGGTGTAGCCTTTAAACCAAACTTTGTAGAAAAATTTGGTGAAGAAGTGGGACTTGAGAAGTTTGATGTCATCAAACGCTTGAGTCAAGAAACTTCTGTTTATGTGACAGGAATTGTCAAAGAAGACGAACGTTCTAAGTTTGGCTATGAGTTGGATATTACAGACATCGAAGTGATCGGTGAATCTCAAGACTACCCAATCACACCAAAAGAACACGGAACAGACTTCTTGATGGATAACCGTCACTTGTGGCTCCGCTCTCGTAAGCAAGTGGCTGTGATGCAAATCCGTAATGCCATCATCTATGCAACTTATGAGTTTTTTGACAAGAACGGCTTCATGAAATTTGATAGCCCAATTCTTTCAGGAAACGCAGCAGAAGATTCTACAGAACTTTTTGAAACAGACTACTTTGGAACACCAGCCTACTTGAGCCAATCTGGTCAGCTTTATCTTGAAGCGGGTGCTATGGCCCTTGGTCGTGTCTTTGACTTTGGTCCAGTATTCCGTGCTGAAAAATCAAAAACACGCCGTCACTTGACTGAGTTCTGGATGATGGATGCGGAGTACTCCTACTTGACACACGATGAGTCACTTGACTTGCAAGAAGCTTATGTTAAAGCTCTTCTTCAAGGCGTTTTGGATCGTGCGCCTCAAGCCTTGGAAACCTTGGAACGTGATACAGAGCTCTTGAAACGCTACATTGCAGAGCCATTCAAACGCATTACTTACGATCAAGCCATTGACCTCTTGCAAGAGCATGAAAACGATGAAGACTCTGACTACGAACACCTTGAGCATGGTGATGACTTTGGTTCACCACATGAAACCTGGATTTCAAACCACTTTGGTGTGCCAACATTTGTCATGAACTACCCAGCAGCTATCAAGGCCTTCTACATGAAACCCGTTCCTGGAAATCCAGAGCGCGTGCTTTGTGCAGACTTGCTTGCACCAGAAGGTTACGGAGAAATCATCGGTGGTTCTATGCGTGAGGAAGACTACGATGCTCTTGTAGCTAAGATGGAAGAACTTGGCATGGATCGTACAGAATATGAATTCTACCTTGACCTTCGTAAATATGGTACAGTACCACACGGTGGGTTTGGTATCGGTATCGAGCGTATGGTCACCTTCGCAGCTGGTACAAAACACATCCGTGAAGCCATTCCATTCCCACGTATGTTGCACCGTATTAAACCATAAACTAGTAAAAAGAAGATATTTTCATCTTCTTTTTTCACTTTTATCTTGCTATCTATCAGTTTTTCTAGTATAATAGTTTATTGTGAGCAAACCTCACTTACCCCTTGCAAAGACTAGGGGTCATTAGACCAAAAGGAGGAACATATCAATGGCTAAATACGAAATTCTTTATATCATTCGTCCAAACATTGAAGAAGAAGCGAAAAACGCTTTGGTAGCACGTTTTGACTCTATCTTGACTGACAACGGTGCAACTGTTGTTGAATCAAAATCATGGGAAAAACGTCGTCTTGCATACGAAATCCAAGATTTCCGTGAAGGACTTTACCACATCGTTAACGTTGAAGCAAACGACGACGCAGCTCTTAAAGAGTTTGACCGTCTTTCAAAAATCAACGCTGACATTCTTCGTCACATGATCGTCAAACTTGACGCGTAAGAAGGTAAATTATGATTAACAATGTTGTACTTGTAGGGCGTATGACTCGTGACGCTGAGTTGCGTTATACCCCATCAAATGTAGCAGTTGCGACTTTTACTCTTGCAGTAAACCGTACATTCAAGAGTCAAAATGGCGAACGTGAGGCTGATTTTATCAATGTCGTTATGTGGCGCCAACAGGCTGAAAATCTTGCTAACTGGGCTAAAAAAGGTTCTCTTATCGGGATCACAGGTCGTATCCAGACTCGTAGTTACGATAACCAGCAAGGACAACGTGTCTACGTAACAGAAGTCGTGGCTGAGAATTTCCAAATGTTGGAAAGCCGCGGAGTGCGCGAAGGACATACAGGTGGCGCTTATTCTGCACCAACTGCTGGTCAATCAGCACCTGCAAACCCAGTACCAGACTTTTCACGTTCTGAAAATCCATTTGGAGCAACCAATCCATTGGACATTTCAGATGATGATTTACCATTCTAATGGACAATTAATACTATAAAGGAGAAAAAACATGGCTCAACAACGTCGTGGCGGATTCAAACGCCGTAAAAAAGTTGATTACATCGCAGCAAACAAAATTGAATATGTTGATTACAAAGATACTGAGCTTCTTAGCCGTTTCGTTTCAGAACGTGGGAAAATCCTTCCTCGTCGTGTAACAGGAACTTCAGCTAAAAACCAACGTAAAGTAACAACAGCTATCAAACGCGCTCGCGTAATGGCTTTGATGCCTTTCGTAAACGAAGATTAAAAAAGAGGTCCGGGTGGACCTCTTTTTCATGAGCTCGGAAATAAGAAAGCGAATTAAGACCCATACGGGTCTTTTTTTCACGAGCATGGAAATGAGAGAGCGAGTTGAGGTCCGGGGGACCTCTTTTTCAGATTTTTATGGGACTTTGTTAGAAAGGATTCCCTGTTGATCTAGTAAGATCCTTTTATCTTACTAGGTTTTTCTTTTAATCTTTATTATCGTGCTATAATGGTAGGAGAAAGCTATAAAGGAGCAACTTATGAAGACGATATGTTCAATTAGAAAAATGCAAGAATCTGACATACAAGATCTATCTCGAGGATTTATCAGCCAAGGTTGGTCAAGTAGAGAGGAGATTTTAACTCGATACTTTAAGGAACAAGAATGTGGGGAGAGAGAAGTCTTAGTTGCAGAGGTTGAGGGTGCTTTAGCGGGTTATATCACAATTTTGCCCTGCGCTAAGCAGGGGCCTTTTGCAGAAATCTATCCAGAACTCTCAGATTTCAATGTCTTTGAACCTTTTCAAAATCAAGGTATTGGAAATCTCTTGCTGGAAGAAGCAGAAAAACGAGTTAGGCTCATATCGGATAAGGTGACCCTTGGTGTTGGGCTCCATTCAGGGTATGGACCTGCCCAGAGATTGTACATCAAACGAGGCTATATTCCAGATGGGACGGGTGTTTGGTATCAGAACCATCAACCGGCCATGAATGCGGTGTATGAAGATATCGGAGAATTGGTCTTGTATCTGTCGAAAAATTTGTTTTAAGACAGATTTTATAAGATTTAAATTTTAAATATAGTAAACAATCACAGTCTCTTTTTCATTCGGAAAAGGGATTTTTTGTTTGAAATTGTTTGATTTATTCCTCAAAGTGGTAGAATATAATTGTTTGAAATATCAATACAAATATAAATATACAACAAGACATATAAATAATAGTTTGTGTATTGTCGTATTTTCTGAAAAAAATCTGAAATATATCGGGAAATGGGCTATTTTTAGTTGTAAACGATATCATTACAAAAAAAGTTACAGAATGTTAAAATTAAATGAAATGAAATAATATAATTTGGAAAAAATTTGACATATAAATAAATTGACGGTAAAATAATTATGAAAGTCAAATTAATTGAAATTGGAACTATTCGATATACAAATTAATATGATTTATCAAATTTTATTATAGTAGAAGGATAGCGTAATGAAGAAACTGAAAGTGATGGTTGTTTTTGGAACACGACCAGAAGCTATTAAAATGGCCCCTTTAGTGTTAGAATTGCAAAAACATAGTGACAGCATTGAGACGATCACAGTTGTGACAGCTCAGCATCGCCAAATGCTAGATCAAGTTCTTGAAACTTTTAGCATCGAGCCACATTATGATCTGGATATTATGGGGAAAAATCAATCCCTCTTAGATATTACTGGAAAAATTTTAGAAAAGTTTGATCCAGTTGTTAAGCAAGAACTTCCAGATATAATTCTTGTTCATGGAGATACAACAACAACTTTTGCAGCAAGTTTAGTTGCTTTCTATAATCAGGTACGTATCGGCCACGTTGAAGCTGGTCTAAGGACCTTTGATAAGTATTCTCCTTTCCCAGAAGAAATGAATCGTCAGATGACTGATAACTTAGCGGATCTTTATTTTGCTCCAACTAGTGAGAGTAAAGAAAATCTCCTCAAGGAAAATCATCCTGAGTCTGCTATTGTCATTACGGGAAATACAGCCATTGATGCCTTGAAACTAACCGTTCAATCGGATTACTATCATGATGTTCTAGATCAATTGGATTCAGATAAGAAACTTGTATTGGTAACCATGCACCGTCGTGAGAATCAAGGTCAACCAATGAGAAATGTCTTTGCAGCTTTACGTGAGATGGTCGATCTTCATCAGGAAATTGAAGTTGTTTATCCTGTTCACCTTAGCCCTGCTGTGCAAGAAGCAGCAAACGATATCTTAGCTGGTCACGATCGTATTCACTTGATTGAGCCTTTAGATGTACTTGATTTTCATAATTTGGCTTCAAGAAGCTATTTTATCATGACTGACTCTGGAGGTGTTCAGGAAGAGGCGCCTTCTCTCGGCAAACCTGTCCTTGTCCTTCGTGACACGACGGAACGTCCAGAAGGAGTAAGAGCAGGTACGTTGAAGCTAGTTGGTACGGATCCAGTACGTGTGAAAGAAGCAATGGCAGCACTCTTAACAGATGAAACTCTTTATAGACAAATGTCTCAGGCACAAAATCCTTATGGAGATGGAAGAGCCTCTGAACGAATCGTACAATCCATTCAACAGTACTTTGGGGCAGCGACTTCTGTATCTGAATTCAAAGGGGGGAAATAAGATAAAATGAAAAATTGGAGTCAATTTAAAAACTGGCTTATGGCTTTGCTTGCTTGTGAGGTCATTCTTTTGGTGCTTTGTTTTTTGTATGCTCGAGCAATCATTTTAGAACAAATCTTGTTTTTAGCTTTAGCCTTGTTTGCAGTGTTGGTATTATCTGACCTTTTGCTTACTTGGACCCTTATCTTAGCATTTGGTTTTGGACTTATCGTTTTGGTTGCGGGTGTGGTTTATATCCCGATTATTCAACTGATCTTCTTATTAATCAGTTTTCCACTTTTGATTGGGATTCTACTTAAGGTTCGTTATTATTTCTTCAAGGTGGCCTCAAAGGTCCAAGAACAGGAGGACGAAGCTCGAGCAGATTACCAATCTATGATCACTGAACAAAGTGATGTGATGGTACAGTCCTTATTGATTCATTGGGCACATGAAGATTTGTTCTTCCAGATTAAACCCAAAGAACATAACCAGATGCTCAGTCGAATTCAAGAGGTGATTGCTCAGGAATTGAGTTACAATGATAAGCTTTATTACGTTTCGGATGGTAATTTTCTCGTTCTATCGAGTACTAACCAACATTCTTTGAAGGAACTTTATTTGAATGGTTTGCAGGAGAAACTGAGCAGTTTAGTTTTTCATGGAGAAGATGGCAATCAAGGAATTCAGTTCCAAACAGGCTATTTGGTGATTAACTCTGATAATAAAGATAAATACCAAGACTACGCGGATGTTGCCAGTCATCTCAAACGTCAACTAGAGACAGATGTAATTGTAGAATATTAGGAGGGAAACATGACTTTAACCGAACTATTTTTTGGTATTGCTTTGGGACTCAGTCTCACCTTTGGCATTTGTTTTATCATATTATTTATTGCATACAATATTCTTTACCATCGAGTGAACAAAAATTTTAAGGCGGTGAATCATGATTAGTCAAATGTTAATGATTTTTACCTTGCTTACAATTTGGATTTCTCTAGCTTGGGACTTGGTAATTCTCTTTTCGGCAGTACACTTTTGGTTTAAACACAGTGATTTTCGTGTGGATACCTCGCCGCTACCTTATTATCCTAAGGTTACCATTGTCGTACCTGCCCATAATGAGGATGTGGTTATTGCGCAGACGGCAAAAGCTATCTTGGATATGAACTACCCTCACGACCGTGTGGAGTTGCTTCTATTTGCGGATAACTGTTCGGATAACACCTATGCAGAATGTTTGTCTGTACAAGCCATGCCTGAATATGCAGGAAGAAATCTAACCATTATCGACCGTACTGGTACGGGAGGAAAAGCGGGCGTTCTAAACGATGCTTTGGAGATGGCAACAGGCGAATACATCTGTGTTTATGATGCAGATGCCATGCCTGAAAAAAATGCTCTTTATTTCCTTGTCAAAGAAGTGATGAAGGATCCAGAACGTCATGTGGCATCTTTTGGTCGCAACAAGACTCGAAACGCCAACCAAAATTTCTTGACTCGTTGTATCAACCAAGAGATCGTTGTTACTCAGCGCGTGCACCACGTTGGAATGTGGCATCTCTTTAAAATTGGGCGTATTCCAGGAACCAACTTTATCATTCAAACCGACTTTGTAAAGAGTATCGGTGGTTGGAAAAATGGTGCCTTAACCGAGGATACCGATATTTCCTTCAAAATCATGCAGAGTGGTAAATTGATTGCCCTTGCCTATAATTCAGAGGCTTTCCAACAAGAACCTGAGACCTTAAAGAGTTACTATATGCAACGAAAACGTTGGGCTAAAGGAAACTACGAAGTTGTTCTATCAAATTTTAAGCATTTATTTGGCAGAGCAAACTGGCGTGTTAAATTAGAAGTTTTTAACTATTCGTGTGTTTTCTTTTGGTTTAACTTTGCCATTGTTCTATCAGATTTGATTTTCCTAGCGAATGTGCTAGCAATCTGTCTTAACCTATTCTTCCCAGATATCAGGGTTCCGTTCGCTTTTGATGCGGACAATATCTATATTGCCCAGCTCATGCTCTTTAACTGGATTCTCATGATTGGTCTCTATTTGATGCAAATTATGACGGCATTAGCAAGTCAGTTTGGACAAGCGACGACAAAGCAAATCTGGTTAGCTTTGGCTGCCTATTTCACTTATGCACAGATGTTTATCGTTGTTTCCATTGATTCCATTTCTTCAATCGTTCTGGACAAGATACTCCGACGAAAAGAAACCAAGTGGGTTAAAACCAAGCGATTTGCAGGATAGGAGGTTCTATGAAAACGAATAAATTAAAATATGTATGGTTTGTGCTCATCCTTTCTATCTTTTGTTTAACCTTGTTTTTGGCAAGAGGAAGGAGTAAAGTCGAGATGCGAAATCGTATTTACCGCCAATGGAGCCAACAGTTTCTGGTGACTAAGGGAGATCAGTCCTATGTCCGCACGACAAATGATTCTGAAGAAACAACAGTTCTATCAGAAGCCCAAAGTTACGGGATGCTCATAACAGTTTTAGCAGCCCAAAAAGGGCAAGCAACACAAGCAGATTTTGAGAGTCTTTATCGCTATTATCAAAATCATCGTATTGAGGGAACGCAGTTGATGTCTTGGAAGCAAGTGATCACAAATGGTAGCGAAACGGTTGAGAAGCAAAATGCAACCGATGGTGATCTCTATATCGCTTATTCTTTGATTGAAGCTGCCAAGCAGTGGCCAGATAAGGCGCAGGAATACCAAGAGCAAGCTAAAAAAATCTTGGATGATATTCTTAAATACAACTACAATGAAGAGACAGGTGTCCTAACGGTAGGGAACTGGGCAAACAAGGATTCCGATTATTATTACTTGATGCGGACGTCCGATACTCTTCCTCACTATTTCCAGTCTTTCTATGACCTGACTGGAAATAAACAGTGGTTAGATGTTAAGGATAAGATGCTTGGGCAATTGGAGCAAATCAGTTCTCATTCTGATACGGGTCTCTTGCCAGACTTTATCTGGGCTGAGAAGTCAGGGGCACGCCTTGTTGATGCCAATACTATCGAATCTCAATACGATGGAGCGTATTCTTATAACGCTTGTCGTTTGCCTTATCACCTGTCACAGAGCCAGGATGAAAGAAGCCAAAAACTCGTTCAAAAGATGATGGATTTCTTTATGAAAGAGCAACGCATTTATGCTGGTTATGACTTGAACGGAACGGCCCTCAATCAATACCAGGCAGGTAGTTTCTTGGCACCGATTACCTACGCGTCTGACAAGGGAGAAGGCTATCTGAAACTTCTTCAGCAAAATAAATACATTTTCACACAAGATTTACCTTTGGACAACTACTATGATGCAACGATGATTACCATGATTGCTCTAGAGATGTTCTAGAATGAAAAGAGAGGGCTAGTTATACTGGCTCTCTTTTTGATAGGATTTTCATCTTTTTTCAAAAAAGGAATTTCCTAAGGTTTATGGTATAATGGAAAGAGTGATGGAAAAGAGGTAGAGAGATGGATGCGAAATTAAAATACAAGGCAAAGAAGATTAAAATCGTCTTTTTTGATATTGATGATACCTTGCGTACGTCAAAGACAGGTTTTATTCCAGCTACAATTCCCACTGTCTTTAAACAGTTACGTGAAAAAGGAATTTTAACAGGAATTGCCTCTGGGCGCGGTATTTTCGGTGTTGTTCCAGAGATTCGTGGGCTCAAGCCAGACTTTTTTGTAACTCTGAATGGGGCTTATATAGAAGATAAAAAAGGCCAGGTCATTTATCAACATCAGATTGACAAGTCAGATGTTGTGGAGTACATCTCTTGGACGAAGGAAGAGGGAATTGAGTATGGTTTGGTTGGTAGTCATGACGCTAAACTCTCCACGCGAACAGAACTGATCAGTGAGGCGATTGATCCGATTTATCCAAACTTGGATGTGGATCCTAACTTCCATGAAAAAGCAGATATTTACCAGATGTGGACCTTTGAGGATAAAGGGGATGACTTGCACCTACCAGATAGTCTCTCAGGTAAACTTCGAATGGTGCGTTGGCATGAACATTCATCAGATATCGTGCCGATTTCAGGTTCAAAAGCCACAGGCGTAGCCAAGGTAGTAGAACATCTAGGCTTGAAACCAGAGAATGTCATGGTCTTTGGAGATGGGCTCAATGACTTGGAACTCTTTGATTATGCTGGAATCAGTATTGCTATGGGTGTTTCCCACGAAAAGATCAAAGAAAAAGCAGATTATATTACAAAAACAGTAGAAGAAGATGGCATTTTTAATGCCTTAGAAGGATTTGGTATGGTAGAAAAAGAATTGCATTTCCCACAAGTAGAAATTGAAACAGTAGAAGGTCCTCTTGCGACCATTAAGACAAATCACGGAGACTTGCGTATCAAGCTTTTCCCTGAACATGCTCCTAAAACAGTGGCTAACTTTGTTGCTCTGTCAAAAGACGGTTACTATGATGGTGTGATCTTCCACCGTATTATCAAGGACTTTATGATCCAAGGTGGAGATCCAACTGGTACTGGTATGGGTGGTGAGTCAATCTACGGTGACTCTTTTGAAGATGAATTTTCTGAAGAACTTTATAATATCCGTGGTGCCCTTTCTATGGCCAATGCGGGTCCAAATACCAATGGTAGCCAGTTCTTTATCGTGCAAAACCAACACTTGCCGTACTCTAAGAAAGAGATTGCGCGTGGTGGCTGGCCTGAACCAATCGCTGAGATCTATGCAGAACAAGGTGGAACTCCTCACCTTGACCGCCGCCATACTGTTTTCGGGCAGTTGGTAGATGCTGAATCTTTTGCGGTCTTGGATGCCATTGCAGCTGTTGAAACAGGTGCCATGGATAAACCAGTTGAAGATGTAGTAATTGAAACGATTGAAATTGAGGACTAGAATGAAAATTGGTGATAAGCTAACTGGGCGTATTACAGGAATTCAGCCCTATGGTGCCTTTGTTGAGTTAGAGACAGGGGTGACAGGGCTGATTCACATCTCGGAGATTCGGACGGGATTTATTGAAAATATCTATGACATTTTAAAAATTGGCGATGAAGTCCAAGTTCAGGTGGTGGATTTTGACGAATACACTGGGAAGGCTAGTCTTTCTATCCGTACTCTGGAAGAGGAAAAACATCAATTGCCAAGACGGAGACGTTTTTCAAATGATCGGATCAAGCACGGTTTTGCACCACTTGGACGAATGATGCCTGTTTGGACGCGTGAGGCATTAGAGCATTTAAAGAAGAAGCCATAAATACGATTATCTAAATTATTTGTAATATTAACATCGTTTGTTATAATAAAAGTATGAAAGAAGAACAATTATTAAAACCAGGAGAGCGAATCAACCAGCTCTTTTCGACAGATATCAAGATCATTCAAAATAGAGAGGTGTTTAGCTATTCGGTGGATAGTGTTCTCTTGTCACGCTTTCCTCGCTTCCCTAAACGGGGTTTAATTGTGGACTTTTGTGCTGGAAATGGTGCAGTGGGACTTTTTGCTAGTTCACGTACTCAGGCGCGGATAATATCTGTAGAAATTCAGGAACGTTTGGCGGATATGGCAGAGCGTTCGGTTCAGTTGAATGGCTTGGAAGAGCAGATGCAGGTCATCTGTGATGATTTGAAAAATATGCCTGCCCACATTCAGGGAAGTAAGGTGGATATGATTTTGTGCAATCCGCCTTATTTTAAGGTGGATCCGCATTCTAATCTGAACGAGAGTGAACACTACCTTCTGGCCAGACACGAAATTACGACTAACCTAAAAGAAATTTGCCGTAGTGCTCAGAGTATTCTCAAGTCTAATGGCTGTTTGGCCATGGTTCATCGTCCAGATCGGCTCTTGGATATCTTAGACATGCTTCAACGCCATAATTTGGCACCCAAGCGCCTGCAATTTGTCTATCCTAAACGTGAGAAGGAGGCCAATATGCTCTTAATCGAAGCTATCAAGGATGGCTCGACGAGTGGCTTTAAGGTCTTGCCACCTCTCATCGTTCACAATGATGATGGTTCCTATACACCAGAAATTCAAGAGATTTACTATGGATCATAAAGCCTATATGTATGTGGTGGAGTGCAGCGACGGGTCGTACTATACTGGCTATACAACGGATGTGAAGAGGCGCCTTGCCGTTCATAATAGTGGTAAGGGAGCCAAGTATACCCGAGCTCGCTTGCCAGTCAAACTTATCTATGTAGAGGGTTTTGCCAGTAAGGAAGAAGCCATGTCTGCAGAGGCTCTCCTAAAACGAAAGAAAAGACCACAGAAAGTAAGCTATCTAAATGACAATCGAAAGAAAAATTTACTAAGGTAGTTTGAGATTGAAGAAGATAAAAATATCAATATTGTAAAAATATAAACACTTCTAAAAATTATCGGGTTCCTATAATACGAAACTAAAAGTTGTTAATGGATATCCATCTTAAAATTTTAGATATGTTCATAGATAATAGACTTTTTTGGAATGATAATAATATTTTGTGAGACGGAGTTCGCTAAGGAGGAATAATGACATGGATTCTAATGAATTATTAAAATTAGGTGAATTCTATAAAGAGTTGAGAATTGCTAGAAAAGTTAAACAAAAGGATGTTGCAAAAAATAAATTATCAGTTTCTCAATTATCAAAATTTGAATCTGGCCAAACTATGCTCTCTGCTGATAAGATGTTAGAAGTAATTGAAGGTATTAATTTAACATTTTCAGAATTTGGATTTGCTCTTAGAGATTATAAACCTACTCAACATCAGTTACTTATGAATAAAATTTCGAAGCTATCAGCAGAAAACGATAAACAATCATTGCTTAAGCTACTTGACAAATACAAAGAAAGTCAATTGTTATATGATAAATTAAATACTTTGGTGATAAAAAATGCTATTCATCTAATTGATAGAGATTTCACTTTATCTCTAGATGATAGCAAATTTTTATCGAATTATTTATTTGATATTGAAGATTGGACTGCTTATGAAATCCATCTTTTTGGGAATACTATGCCTTTCCTATCTGACACAGATTTGTTATTTTTAGGAAAAGAACTGGTATCACGCTCAGAAATTTATAGTCCCTTGTTGGATTTTAGAAAGGCTTTAAAGTATACATATTTAAATTTAATTTCTGAGTTAGTAGAACGGAGATTAACAACTCATTTCAACTTTTTTGTCAATCAGTTAAGAATGATTCTTGATGTATTTGATACGTTTGAAATAATTTTGTTAAATTTTTTAGTCTTAGTATACTCCTACTTAATAGAAAATAGTGTTAATTTTGAAGAAGTTGAGCAATATATTTTAAATGTTTCTAAAATAGAACAATCAGGTCTCTCTAAGATATTAGAACAGAGACTATTCCAATATCTAAGAACTAACCAAAAGGGGGAAAGATAATAATATCTATTACCGCCATTGTTTGTATAGAGAGAAAAATGGCTATTACTTTTTTCATGCTGTATCCTCCTAATCAATAGTTTGACTGTTATACTAACATAAAATTGTATCAATTCAGCAAAATTGAAGATATGAAATTAATTTATTAAAAAATTTCATATCTTCAATTTTTTAATTTTGTGACAAAAGTAAGTTATAATTGAGATATCATAACGAAAGGAGAACAGGCATATGTTTATCGAAGATATCGAAGTAGAAGAACAAGTATGTAATGGCGGTTGCTTTATTGCTTGTTAATCTAAGAACAAGAAAAAGTGGTATATAGCTATTACCACTTTTTCTTAATTTTTGCATATGTGTTCAGTAGATTTAAAATGAAATATATACTAAAATCCGGAAGAGGTTTCGTCAAGAGAGAAAAAGATATAATTATGTATCCTGCATGTAAAGGGGGAGAGAAAGTGATTCATTCTCCTTGTATAAAAGAATTGTGGGAGGAAATGAAATATTTAGATAAAAATTTTTCATATAATAACATTGATATATATAACCTTCTGAAAGAAAGCTCTCTTGTTTTTGAAATTAATGAAGATGAATGGGATGATTATCAACGATTATCTAGGAATATACAATTTTTATCATTACATAACGATATTGAACCTAATTTACAGTATAAATCTATAATTGATAAGAAAATATTAATAATTGGTCTTGGAACTGTCGGGGCACCTCTTGTTTATGAATTAGATAAATTTGGTTTTAAAAATATTGTAGTTATTGATGGCGATAGTGTTGAATTAAAGAATATTACTGCACAACTAGGGTATTCTATATCTGATGTTGGACAATTAAAAACTAAGGCACTTCGAGAAAAAATTAGTAGTATAAAAGAAACGATCGATGATTATCTTTCGGTTGATAATATTGAAAAGAATCTGTATGATATAAAACCAGATATTATATTTTGTTGTGCTGATGATTCAACTGGTAATTTAATAAAATTATTAATCTCTAAATTGCCTAAATATAATTATACTCTGTTTTTGACAGGATATTCTCAAGAAGAATTAATTGTATATCATATAACTAAAGAGAATCAACAAGTATTCTTGAGTTATTTTAATGAACAACCTTATCTCTTGAAAACACAGTTTATATCCCATAATACAGGAACGATAGCAAAAGGGCTCATGAGTGCATCTTTAGCCTTTAATACCCTCATTAAAAGTTTTTATCTTAAAGTTGATGACATATTATTTTTTAATTTTAGATTAAACACTATCTATACTCAAAATTTGAGATATTTAAATCTTAATGAATTTGAAAAAAGATATATATTTAGGAATATTGAACAAGAAATATTGAAGATAGAGTATATTTTACAGCATGCAACAGAACAGCATGCAACAGATTTCGATAAAGAAGAAATAATAAAAAGAGTCTTCGAGTTTAATTACTATACATATCTGACTTTCTGTACAGATATTACTAATCAAAATTATAAATATCTCAATAACCATCTAGATCTTCTTTTTAATAGAATTTATGGAGATGCTATTGAAGACCACTTTAGGTCGGAAATTCTGAAACTAGAAACATTAAAAGCTGATTACTATAAGACAAATGGGATTCCAATTGTAAATTACTCTAAGTTTAGACATAATATCCCTATATTCGATGATATTTTATTGGATTATAAAAATTTTATCTTCTCTCCTAAATTCAAAGATGTATATAACAGTCTCTTAGATAAGAGAAAAATATTTATAGAAAATATATCACGGCAATTAAAAACACGATATGGCTTCGACTTTATTGAGTTGATTTCTAAAAATCTTAAAGTTTCTATTAATACTAAGAATCTTGATAAATATGATTTTTTGGAATTTGAATTTTTAGAATCGGAAAAGATAGTAGCTACTGATGCTTTTGAGCTGATTTTAAGAGCTATAGACGATAAAGAATTTTTCAATTTTGTTGAAAATTATCGTAACAATGGATTTATCGATTATGAAAAAAGAGCAGGCAAAACTCATAAGAATTTTACTCTCTATAACCCATATACAAAGACATCGAAAATAATAATGACATATCAAGAAAATTTTATGGGGGTAATGAGATTATCCCATGAGCTGATGCATGCATATTCTTATGATTTGTTTAAAGAACGATTACATCTAGATGAATTATATAAAATTCCTAAAAGCTTTTGGGAAATTTTTGCAAAATTAGGTGAGTTATTTGTTGCCGATAGTCAGGAAAAATTATCAGTATTTTTTAGAAAATCTTTTTACCAATATGTATTTTGTCAAATTGATTATAATGTTTTGATTTTAAGTAAAAATTCTTCTATAGAGGATATTTTGAAGATTAAGTCAGAGTTTTTTAACTCAATTGGTTTACTTCCAGAATTACTAGAATACACACAGTACAACTTCATTGACTATAGCATGCTGTATTCAAAGCATTTTTATGCCTATGATGCAGTGTTTTCGGATATTATTGCTTTGGGTATTTATAAATATTCCAAAAAACTTAATTATTCATTTGGAGAAATAATTTCTATTATAGCATCTATTTCAACATTCACTATTGACTCAATAAAGGATGAGTTTAATATAGAAATTGAGAGTTTAATAGAATCCTATGTATCTGAAATAAATAATTTTTTAAATAATTATTTTTTGGAGGAAATGAAAGATGAATATTTTAAGGGAAAATAAATCTTTTAGAGCTTTAGCTATATCTGCATTTTTTAATAAATTGGGTTCATCTATGTATAATCTAGTTTTTGTATCTTTTGCTGCTACTATGCCTAATAACAAATTAGCTGTAGGCATTGCTAATATTATTGTCTTAATTCCTGTATTTTTTACATTATTTATAGGAATAAAGGCTGATGAGACAAAATTAAAAAGGAGGTGGTTGATTTTACTGGGATTCGTTCAATCTATTTTGTTCATATTAGTTGGATTATTGACTCAGACTACAACTTGGTTGGCATTTTCTATAATATGTTTAATCAATATAGTCTCAGATATTATTAGTGACTATAGAGGTGGGCTAGAGCTCCCTATTTTTCAACATACAGTTAAACAAGAAAATCTAATGGAAGCGCATTCTGTAAATCAGTTTATCTCATATGTTTGTAATTTTTCTGGTCAAGCCTTAGGCGTATATGTGTTGACAATTTCAAATGATAATTTTGGCCTTGTCGCAGTTTTTAATGCTTTATCGTTCTTTGCATCATCATTTATACTAATTAAATACAAAAAGTTTTTATTGCATGCTAATGTGGAGATATATCAAAAATCATTTGTTTTAAAAATTAAAGAAACTTATTTAGGTTTAAAAGAAGTTTTTCAAAAGTCTGAAAAGACAAATTTCACATTAATGTTACTATCTATTTTACTTATTAATGCTTTAGGTAGTGGTTTTTCAGCTATATATAATATATCTTTTTTAAAAGAGTCTCTTTTTGGATTAACATTTAGTCAGTCAGTGTTTATATTACAGATTATAATGGTATTTTTTAGTATTATAGGAACGATAAGTCCTCATGATTATTTTTCAAAATTACCTCTCATTTCAATAATATTTTTAGATTCAATTATCATTTTTGCTATATCGTTAAATAATAGTTTTAGGGGTCCGCAAGTTTTATCTATGATTGGACTAGCGTTTTTATTTTACTTAAGCGGAAAAATTAATCCCAAAATAAATAGTCTCTTGATGTCTTCGCTTCCTAGCGAGCTTTTAGCAAGAAGTGGTGCATTTTTATCTTTGCTTTTTATGCTGGCTATGCCAATTGGGAATATTATTTTTACTATTTTTAGTTTATTTGCTATTCAATCAGCTTGGCTGTTATACTCAATCTTCGCTTTTATAGTTTTATTATTAACATTTAAATTGACCAATGAGAAAGTATAGGTTTGCTCCTTTTTACTAGATTTAAAACTCAATTGTACAAAATGCCTTGCAAATCCCATCATGCATCGCTATTTCGCTTTATACGACACTAATTTCACTGTCAAAGAGAACTCCAAAGAAGTAAAGTCTTTTTGAGAATTGTATAAAAACACGTTGACTCAAAGTTACTCCTCTTACTTTTGTCAAAAGAGGAAAAAAGTGCTACAATAAGATGAATAAATTTAAAGAGGTATTATCATGTCTAAGATTCTAGTATTTGGTCACCAAAATCCAGACTCAGATGCCATCGGGTCATCTGTAGCCTTTGCTTACCTTGCAAAAGAGGCTTATGGATTGGACACAGAAGCTGTAGCACTTGGAACTCCTAATGAAGAAACAGCTTTTGTTTTGAACTATTTTGGTGTAGAAGCACCACGCGTCATCACATCTGCTAAAGCAGAAGATGCAGAGCAAGTCATCTTGACGGACCACAATGAATTCCAACAGTCAGTATCAGATATCGCTGAAGTAGAAGTTTACGGTGTTGTGGACCACCACCGTGTGGCTAACTTTGAAACTGCAAGCCCACTCTATATGCGTTTGGAACCAGTTGGATCAGCGTCTTCTATCGTTTACCGCATGTTCAAAGAACATGGTGTAGCAGTTCCTAAAGAAATCGCAGGTTTGATGCTTTCAGGTTTAATTTCAGATACTCTTCTTTTGAAATCACCAACAACTCACCCATCTGATAAAGTCATTGCGCCTGAATTGGCTGAATTAGCAGGCGTCAACTTGGAAGAATACGGTCTTGCTATGCTGAAAGCTGGTACAAACTTGGCTAGCAAATCTGCTGAAGAATTGATTGACATCGATGCTAAGACTTTTGAACTCAACGGAAATAAGGTTCGTGTTGCCCAAGTCAATACAGTTGATATTGCCGAAGTCTTGGAACGCCAAGCAGAAATCGAAGCAGCAATGCAAGCAGCTAATGCAGCAAACGGCTACTCAGACTTTGTCTTGATGATTACAGATATCGTCAACTCAAACTCAGAAATCCTTGCTCTTGGATCAAACATGGACAAGGTGGAAGCAGCTTTCAACTTCAAACTTGAAAACAATCACGCTTTCCTTCCAGGTGCTGTTTCACGTAAGAAACAAGTGGTGCCTCAGTTGACTGAAAGTTTTAATGGGTAATAACCTGAGTGATAATTTAAATAAGGAAACTAACGTTTTCTTGTAGCTAAAGGGGTTTCGGCTCCTTTTTTTCTAGGAGAGAAAGATGTTAGAAAATGGTGATTTGATTTTTGTGAAGGACCTTTCAGATATGGGGCAGGCCATCCAGGCTTCTACTGGGAACTATAGTCATGTAGCCATCTTTTTGGACGGTTTCATCTACCATGCTAGTGGGCAAGCAGGGGTCATTTGTCAAGAACCGGCTGAATTTTTTGAACCGACTCATCTCTACGATCTTTATGTCTATCCAGAGCTGGAAGTTGACTTGGTAAAGGAGAAGGCTTGCCAGCATCTAGGTGCTCCTTATAATAGCTCGTTTTATCCAGATGGGAATGGCTTTTACTGTTCCCAGTACATCGCTGAAATCCTACCGATTTTTGAAACTATTCCCATGAAATTTGGGGATGGAGAGCAGGAGATCAGTGATTTTTGGAGAGAATACTACAGGAAACTCGAACTTTCTGTGCCTCTGAATCAACCAGGGACCAATCCTAGTCAACTAGCAGCATCCCCTCTATTAGAATGTAAAGAAAGGAATCTTCATGATTCAGATTTTTAATCCCTCCCGTTTGACTCGACAGCCATTTTTTATAGATTTGGTGGACTATCTGGACCAGCATGATGATGTAATCCTCCGAGAAATCAAGGCTCGGTTTCCAGATGTGGCAGTTGATAAACTCATGGAAGAGTATATTAAGGCCGGTTTGATCCGAAGGGAAAACAAACGATATTCCCTTAATCTCCCTTTTCTAGAATCGATAGGTAATCTATCCCTTGACCAAGAAATTTTTGTCAGAGAGGATAGTCCAGTTTATCAAGCCTTGTTGGAGAAGAGTTTTGAGACAGAATTGTGCAATCAAACCAATGCAGCTATCTTAGTTGAAAAGTCTGACTTTGCAAGAGAAAAGATGACCTTATCCAACTATTTCTACAAGGTCAAGCACCAATATCCTTTGACAGAAAAACAGCAGGAACTCTATGCCATTTTGGGAGATATCAATCCTGAGTATGCCCTCAAGTATATGACGACTTTTTTGTTAAAATTCCTCAAAAAAGACCAACTGATACAGAAACGTCGTGATATCTTCGTTGAGAGTCTAGTCGTCTTGGGCTATGTTGTGCAAAACGAAGAAGGGAAGTATGAGTTGGCTGTTGATTTCGACAAGGAACGGTTGACTTTCTATTTACCTTAATTGCTTCATTTTGAGCAGATTGTTTGACTTTACTAAAGAATAAGCATAAACTAAATGTAAGCGATAATGTTTATCGTATTAAAAGCAAAGGAGACAGAACTATGTCACTTGAAAATAAATTGGATCAAGCAACTGGTGCTATCAAAGAAGGATTTGGTAAAGTTACTGGTGATAGCAAGACAGAAGCAGAAGGTGCTGTAGAAAAAACAGTTGCCAAAGCAAAAGAAGTTGTTGAAGATGCTAAAGGTGCTGTAGAAGGTGCCGTTGAAGGTCTTAAAAATTCATTTAAGAAAGAAGACTAAAAAAATCAAGGGAAACATTCCCTTGATTTTTTTTATAGATAACGTTCTGCGATAGCTGCGTCTCCAGGATAGTCTTCTTTCTTTCCTTGGACGATTTGGTAACAATCAGCTCCCTTGCCTGCAATAATCACGGCATCGAGTTCTTGATCTGTGATGGCCATGGCCGCCTTGATGGCTTGTTCACGATCGGCAATCTTTTCAACAGGATGACTGATATAGCTGCTGATTTCCTCTGCAATGACCATTGGATCTTCATAGTTGGGGTCATCCGCAGTTAGAAAGACTTGAATCTCAGGATGCTGATTGAGGAGGAGGCCAAAGTCTTTGCGACGACTTTCACCCTTGTTTCCAGTCGAACCGAGAACCAGAGAAATCTTTCCAGTTTGATGAGTTTCTACAACAGAAATCAGTTTTTTCAGACTATCACCATTGTGGGCATAGTCGATGAAGACCTTGGCTCCATTTTTCTGAGTGAGAACTTCCATACGTCCAGGAACGCGGGTTGCAGCGATCCCTTTTTTGATGTCCTCCAGACTGGCACCTAGACGAAGACAGGCAAGTCCTGCAGCAACGGCATTTTCTTGGTTAAAGTGGCCGATGAGTTGGATATCATAATCACCAGCGAGTTTACCTGTAGCTGAAAAGCTAAAGGCTTTGGAGTTCTCGATTTGGTTACTTGACTGGCTACCATAGAAGTCATGCTCTTGATCTTCCACTTGTTCTTTCAATACAGAAAAGTGGTCCATGTCGCTATTAATGACAACTGCTCGGCTATTTTTCATCAAGAGACGTTTGTGATAGAAGTAGTCTTCAAAGCTAGGATGCTCAATCGGACCGATATGGTCAGGAGTGATGTTAAGAAAGACACCTACATCAAAGGTCAGACCATAGACTCGATGAACAAGATAGGCTTGGCTAGAGACTTCCATTACAAGATGGGTTCGACCATTCTTAACAGCCTGAGCCATCATGTCGAAGAGATCGATATTTTCGGGTGTTGAGAAGGAAGATTTAAAGAAGGTCTCGCCATCCAGAGTTGTGTTCATAGTTGACAAGAGAGCTGTTGGGTAGCGTTGAGATAGGATGTGGTAAGCAAAGTACGCTGCTGTTGTCTTTCCTTTTGTCCCTGTGAAAGCGAGAATTTTGAGTTTCTCTTGTGGATTGCCATAGAATTCCATAGCAATTAAACTCATGGCTTTTTTGATATCGTTCACAACGATGACGGGGATACCGACCTCGTAGTCCTTTTCTGCGACATACCAAGTTAATCCTTGACTTATAGCAGAAAGGAGATATTCTTTTTTAAAGGCAGCACCTTTTGCAAAAAAAAGAGTCCCTTCTTTTACTTTTCGGCTGTCATAACTGATGCTATCAAAAACAACTTCACTGTAGTTGTAGTGGTAATGTCCTTGGTCAATAATCTCGCGAAAAAGGCCATCTTTCTTTAAAATATCTAATACGGTTTCAATCTTAATCATACTTTCTATTATAAACTTCAAGCCCGAATTTTACAAGTAACAAGGAAAAGTTTATAATGGAAGATAAGGAACTTTTCCTAGTTATCAAAATTGAATGAGGAAGCTATGTCTAACGAAAACAATCACCAGCAAGCCCAGATGTTGCGAGGGACTGCCTGGCTAACAGCTAGTAACTTTATTAGTCGCCTCCTTGGTGCTATCTACATTATTCCCTGGTATATCTGGATGGGGACTTATGCTGCTAAGGCAAACGGACTCTTTACCATGGGCTACAATATTTACGCCTGGTTCTTGCTTATTTCGACAGCGGGTATCCCAGTTGCGGTCGCCAAACAAGTGGCTAAGTACAATACCATGCGAGAAGAAGAGCATAGCTTTGCCTTAATTCGGAGTTTCCTAAGCTTTATGACGGGCTTGGGCTTGGTCTTTGCTTTGGTCTTGTATCTCTTTTCTCCCTGGTTAGCAGATTTATCAGGTGTGGGGAAAGACCTGATTCCCATCATGCAGAGCTTGGCTTGGGCGGTCTTGATTTTCCCATCTATGAGTGTCATTCGAGGCTTCTTCCAAGGGATGAATAACCTGAAACCCTATGCTATGAGTCAAATTGCTGAGCAGGTGATCCGTGTTATCTGGATGTTGATGGCAACCTTCTTCATTATGAAGATGGGTTCTGGTGACTACTTATCAGCCGTTACCCAATCGACCTTTGCGGCCTTTGTGGGGATGGTGGCAAGTTTTGCAGTTTTGATCTACTTCCTTGCTCAAGAAGGTTTGCTTAAAAGAGTTTTTGAAACACGGGATAAAATCAATAGTAAGCGACTCTTAGTCGATACGATCAAGGAAGCCATTCCCTTTATCCTGACAGGATCAGCCATCCAGCTCTTCCAGATTTTAGACCAGATGACCTTTATCAATAGTATGAAGTGGTTTACTAACTACAGCAATGAAGACTTGGTTGTCATGTTTTCTTATTTCTCTGCCAATCCTAATAAAATTACCATGATTTTAATCTCTGTGGGAGTTTCAATTGGGAGTGTCGGCTTGCCGCTTTTGACGGAAAACTATGTAAAAGGTGACTTGCCAGCTGCGGCTCGCCTAGTCCAAGATAGCCTCACCATGCTCTTCTTATTTCTACTACCTGCAACGGTTGGAGTGGTCATGGTAGGGGAGCCTCTTTATACAGTCTTTTACGGTAAGCCAGATAGTTTGGCCATGGGCTTATTTGTCTTTGCAGTTTTGCAGTCTACTATCCTAGGCTTGTATATGGTCTTGTCTCCTATGCTTCAGGCCATGTTCCGAAACCGCAAGGCAGTTCTTTACTTTATCTATGGTTCTATTGCTAAGATCGTCTTGCAATTGCCAACTATTGCTATTTTCCACAGCTACGGTCCCTTGATTTCAACGACTATCGGACTAATCATTCCGAATGTCTTGATGTACCGAGACATCTGCCAAGTAACGGGTGCTCGTCGAAAGATAATCTTGAAACGGACTATTTTGATAACCATCTTGACCCTTGTCATGTTTATCCTAGTTGGCTTCTTGCAGTGGCTACTCGGTTTTGTCTTCCAACCAAGTGGACGTTTCTGGAGTTTCCTTTATGTGGCTCTCATCGGAGGGCTTGGAGGAGGTCTTTATGGTTTGATGAGCCTACGGACACGACTCTTGGACAAGATAATTGGCAAAGCTCAAGCAGACCGACTACGTACACGATTGAAAATATCGTAAAAAGATTTATAAATAAAAGTAATAAATTTAACCTTTCTTTAATAGAAAGGTTTTTATACTACATTTTTCTAAAAAAAAGAGAACTTTTTCTAAAATCAAGAGCAAAAAATATGCTTTTTTAAGTTTTTCTTTAGAAATTACTTGACTAAATAAAACTAAAGCTGTATAATAAGACAAAACTTTTAAACAGGAGGTTCTGGAAATGAAAAAGTCTAAGGCCAAGTATCTGACACTTGCAAGTGTCGTGTTAAGCGCAGGTATCTTACTGAGCGCATGTGGAAATTCAAGTAGCGCTACTAAAACATACAACTATGTTTATTCGAGCGATCCATCTAGTTTGAACTATCTTGCAGAAAACCGTGCAACAACCAATGACATCGTGACCAATTTGGTGGATGGGTTGATGGAAAATGACCAATACGGTAACTATGTTCCATCATTGGCAGAGGATTGGACTGTTTCTCAGGACGGTTTGACCTATACTTACAAATTGCGTAAGGATGCAAAATGGTATACTTATGAGGGGGAAGAATACGCCCCTGTAACGGCCCAAGACTTTGTGACAGGTTTGAAATATGCTGCTGATAAAAAATCCGAAGCCTTGTACCTTGTTCAAGACTCTGTAGCAGGTTTGGATGACTATATCAACGGGAAAACAACTGACTTTTCAACTGTCGGTGTTAAGGCGATTGACGACCAAACAGTTCAGTATACTTTGACACGTCCAGAACCTTATTGGAATTCTAAAACAACTTCAACCATTCTCTTCCCTGTCAACGCAGACTTCCTGAAATCAAAAGGGGATGACTTTGGTAAGGTAGATCCTTCTAGTATTTTGTATAGTGGACCTTTCTTGATGAAATCTTTTGTTTCAAAATCTGTTATCGAATACAAGAAAAATCCAAATTACTGGGATGCTAAAAATGTCTTTGTGGACGATGTGAAATTGACCTACTATGACGGTAGTGACCAAGATGCTCTAGCTCGTAACTTTGCAGAAGGAGTCTACAGCTACGCGCGTCTCTATCCTAATAGTTCAAGCTTTGAAGGGATTAAAGAGAGCAATAAGGATAACATTATCTATAGTATGCAAAACGCAACTTCTTATTACTTGAACTTCAACTTGGACAGAAAATCTTATAACTTCACTTCTAAGTCCTCTGATATCGAAAAGAAATCAACCCAAGAAGCAGTTCTGAATAAAAACTTCCGTCAAGCCTTCAACTATGCTTATAACCGTACAGCCTATGGAGCACAATCTCAAGGGGAAGAAGGAGCAACAAAGATTATTCGTAACTTGGTTGTACCTCCTACGTTTGTAAGTATCAACGGAAAAGACTTTGGCGATGTTGTTTCAGAAAAGATGGTCAACTATGGCCAAGAATGGCAAGGAATCAATTTTGCAGATGCACAAGACCCATACTACAATCCTGATAAAGCTAAGGCTAAATTTGCAGAAGCCAAGAAAGAATTGGAAGCTAAGGGTGTGCAATTTCCAATCCACTTGGATGTAACAGTTGACCAATCAGCTAAAAAAGGTGTACTTGAAGCAAGCTCTTTGAAACAATCCATCGAATCTGTTCTAGGAGCTGAGAATGTGGTTATCGATATCCAACAGATATCAACAGATGAGTTTAACAACTCTAGCTACCTCGCTCAAACTGCAGCTCAAAAAGACTTTGATATCTATAATGGCGGTTGGAGTGCGGACTACTTGGACCCATCAAGCTATCTAGATATCCTAAATGTCAATAACGGTGGTATGTTGCAAAACATTGGTCTAGAACCAGGTGAGGTCAATGACAAGGCTAAGGCAGTTGGTCTGGATACTTACACTCAAATGTTAGAAGAAGCGAACAAGGAGCAAGAACCAGCAAAACGTTATGAAAAATATGCTGAAGTTCAAGCTTGGCTCGTTGATAGCGCCCTTGCTATTCCAAACGTTTCTCAGGGTGGAACACCGACCTTGAGAAAGACAGTTCCATTCTCATCACCATTCTCACAAGCTGGAAATAAGGGTGTCGAATCATACAAGTATCTCAAGTTGCAAGATAAGACTGTAACGGCTGATGAGTATGAAAAAGCTAAAGAAAAATGGCTGAAAGAAAAAGAAGAATCAAATAAAAAAGCCCAAGAAGAACTGGCAAAACACGTTAAATAACCAGTCTATTCAACAGGAAAAACGATAGTTTCTCAAGGAACTATCGTTTTTATATAGTTTGAAACTATAACTAGCTCTTGAAAACAAGAAAATAAGTTAGTGAAAATAAGTGGTACAATAGTTACTATAGATTTGGAGGTATTGTATGAGCAAAGAACTACACATCAACACAATTTTGGCCCAGGCGGGAATCAAGTCAGATGAGGCTACAGGTGCCTTGGTAACGCCGCTTCATTTTTCAACCACTTATCAGCATCCAGAGTTCGGTCAGTCTACGGGATTTGACTATACCCGTACTAAAAACCCAACTCGTAGTAAGGCGGAGGAGGTTTTGGCGGCTATTGAGTCAGCAGACTATGCCCTAGCAACGAGCTCAGGTATGGCTGCGATTGTACTGGCCTTTAGTGTTTTTCCAGTAGGAAGTAAAGTCTTGGCTGTTCGTGATCTGTATGGGGGTTCTTTCCGTTGGTTCAACCAAGTGGAGCAGGAAGGCCGTTTCCATTTTACCTATGCCAATACAGAAGGAGAGTTGATTGCTGAGTTAGAGAAAGATGTGGATGTTCTCTATATTGAAACACCAACCAATCCCTTGATGTTGGAATTTGATATTGCCAAACTAGCCAAACTAGCTCATGCCAAGGGTGCCAAGGTAGTGGTGGACAATACCTTCTACAGTCCGATTTATCAACGTCCGATTGAAGATGGTGCGGATATCGTTCTTCATTCAGCAACCAAGTATCTAGCAGGGCACAATGATGTCTTGGCTGGGGTGGTTGTGACTAATAGTTTAGAACTATATGAGCAACTTTTCTACAATTTGAATACGACAGGTGCGGTCTTGTCACCATTTGATAGTTATCAGTTGATTCGCGGTCTTAAAACTCTACCTCTTCGTATGGAACGTTCTACAGCCAATGCCCAAGAAGTGGTTGCCTTTTTGAAGGATTCACCTGCTGTCAAGGAAGTGCTCTATACTGGACGTGGGGGGATGATTTCCTTTAAAGTAGTGGATGAAAAGCGTATTCCTCATATTTTAAATAGCCTCAAGGTCTTCTCATTTGCAGAAAGTTTGGGTGGCGTAGAAAGTCTGATCACCTATCCGACAACTCAGACTCATGCGGATATTCCAGCAGAAGTGCGCCGTTCCTATGGCTTAACAGATGACCTCTTGCGCTTGTCTATTGGGATTGAGGATGCTAGAGATTTGATTGCGGACTTGCGCCAAGCTATGGAAGGATAAGATAGATATGGGAAAATATGATTTTACAAGCCTACCCAATCGTTTTGGCCACCATACCTATAAATGGAAAGAAGCAGAAGCTGATCGAGAAGTTCTACCAGCCTGGATAGCAGATATGGACTTTGTGGTTTTGCCTGAGGTTCGACAAGCTGTACAAGCCTACGCAGATCAGTTGGTCTATGGCTATACCTATGCCAGTGATGCTTTGATTGAGTCGGTTCAGGACTGGGAAGCTACACAACACGGCTATCACTTTGACAAGGATGCCCTCGTCTTTATAGAGGGAGTGGTACCAGCAATTTCAACAGCCATTCAAGCCTTTACAAAAGAAGGAGAGGCTGTTCTGATTAACACACCGGTCTATCCACCTTTTGCCCGCAGTGTCAAACTGAACAATCGCAGATTGATTACCAATTCTTTGGTGGAAAAGGATGGGCTGTTTGAGATTGACTTTGACCAGTTGGAGAAGGAATTGGTGGAAGAGGATGTGAAGCTTTATATCCTTTGCAATCCCCACAATCCTGGTGGACGTGTTTGGGAAAAGGAAGTGTTAGAAAAGATTGGGTATCTCTGCCAAAAACATGGTGTTTTGTTGATTTCAGATGAGATTCACCAAGATTTGGCCCTCTTTGGTCATAAACACCAGTCTTTTAACACCATTGATCCCGCCTTTAAAGACTTTGCCCTTATCTTGAGTAGTGCCACTAAAACATTTAATATTGCTGGGACCAAGAATTCCTATGCAGTTATTGAAAATCCAAAGCTTCGTGTGGCTTTCCAAAAACGCCAGTTGGCCAATAACCAACATGAAATCTCAGGCTTGGGGTATTTGGCGACAGAAGCTGCCTACCGTTATGGTAAGGACTGGTTAGGAGAACTAAAAAAAGTCATCGAGGACCACATTAACTATGTAGTGGATATTTTGGGCAACGAAACCAAGATTAAGGTCATGAAACCACAAGGTACCTACTTGATCTGGCTTGATTTTTCAGCCTATGACCTAACGGATGACCGCTTGCAAGAGCTTTTGAAGAATGAAGCCAAGGTTATCTTGAATCGAGGTTTGGACTTTGGAGAGGAGGGAACTCTTCATGCCCGTCTCAATGTAGCTATGCCGAAGTCCGTACTGGAAGAGGTTTGCCAACGCATCGTGACCACTTTTGCTACACTTTAAAAATCCAGCCTTCTAGGAGAAAAGTCTTCCTAGAAGGCTATTTTCGTAGGGGAAAATGTGGTATAATGAAAAGATAAGATAAAGGGGTAACTATGGCTAAATTGATTCCGGGAAAGTTGCGCATGGAGGGGGTTACACTCTATGAAACAGGCAACATTGAGATTATCAAGGAAAAAGGGAATCGCCTCTATACTCGTGTGGCGGGAGAAGACTTGCGCTACAGTTTAGAGGATGATCTGGTTTTTTGTGCTTGCGATTTTTTCCAAAAAAGAGGTTACTGTGTTCACCTCGCAGCGCTCGAGCATTATCTGAAGACTGATGAAGAAGGCCAGGTGATTTTACAAGTCTTAGAAAAAGGACATGAAGAGCAAGAAGAGGTCGAAACCAAGGTTAGTTTTGGTGGTAGTTTTTTGGAGCGGATCCAACCTCAGAAGCGAGAAAAAATCTACACTTTGTCGTCTCAAGGCCAGGTAGAAGCTGGAACCAATCGCCTCCTATGGACTCTTCGAATCGGTTTAGTTGATAGTCAAAAATATTATGTCATTCGTGACATCCCTCTCTTTTTGAAGGTCTTGGTCCATCGAAAGCCATATATGATTGGGAAACACTATGAAAATGACTTGTCTTGGGATGCTTTTGATACAGCTAGTCAGGAAGTTCTTACTTTTTTATGTGGCTTGATTGAGGAGGGACTGAGTCAAGAGCTCTTTTTCCCCAATCAAGGTCGTCACCTCTTTTTCCCTCTGACCTTTTTTGAGCAGGGAGTGGGGTTATTGATGAACTTGGAAGATTTTCATTTCGAACACCAGATTACTAGTTATGAAAATCTTCTCTTTCATGATTTAGATCCAGAAGCAAACCTTTTCTCTTTTTCCGTGCAGGAGTATCCCGATTATTTTGAGATGGAGATTTCTGAAAGTGAGCGAGTCAACGTATTCTATGGGGGAGCGGTTCTCTTTCGTAAGGGGAATCTTTATCTCTTAAATCCTAAACAAATCAGCCTCCTAAAGGAAATCAAGGAGCTTCCTCAGGAGGAAAGAGGGAGAAAATGCCTCCAGTTTGACAATAGTGATCGTGACCGCCTAGCCGCCTGTCTGCCTTTGTTTGGACAGCTGGGCACAGTTTCTGCTCCTGAACGCTTGCAAATCAGACCCTTTTCACCAATCTTTTACTTTGATAGGGAGGATGACGGCCGCATCCGCTTGAATATTCAGTTTGACTATGGAGATGTTAAGGTAACTAGTCGTCAACAGCTGGAACAATTACCATTTTCAAGCGATGCTGTCTTGGAAAACCAACTATTTCAAGTCTGTTTAGGGGCTGGTTTTGAGGCTGATTTTCAGTCTTGGAGACAGGCTTTGAAGCCAGAGGCAGTTTATTCTTTCTTTCACCATACGATTCCAGCTTTTGAGAAGTTGGGTCAGGTTTTCTTGTCTGATGAGATGAATCAGCTCTACAGCATCCAAGCTCCTCAGGTTCAGATTGAGTCCAAGGGAGGACTGTTGGAGATCCAATTTGATTTCCAAGGGATTGCCCAAGAAGAGATTGATCAAGCTCTTAAAGCCCTGACCAGCAATCAGGATTTCTATATCAGTTCTTCTGACCAAGTGTACTTTTTTGATGAGGAAACCAAGCAGATTCGTCAAAATTTGCAGGAACTGGGGGTTGAGCTAAAAGATGGTTCTTTTCAGGCTCGGAAATCCCTAGCTTATAGTTTGTCTCAGTTGTTTGAAGGTCAAGACAGGATCTCCTTCTCGGAAGAATTTCAGCATTTAGCTCATGATTTGACTCATCCAGAGGATTTTCCTTTGGGAGATATACAGGTTCAGGCGAGTTTGAGAGACTATCAGGAAAAGGGTGTTCGTTGGCTCCAGATGCTTCATCACTATGGCTTTGGTGGCATCCTAGCCGATGATATGGGACTGGGAAAAACACTGCAAACTATTGCTTTTTTGACTAGTCAGGTGACAGAAGATGGTCGGGTCTTGATTTTGGCTCCGTCAGGTTTGATCTACAATTGGGCAGATGAATTTAGGAAATTTGCCCCACAGTTGGATTTGGCTGTCGTTCATGGTTTGAAAGCGAATCGAGAAGCAATTCTTTCTGAAAATCACCAAATCTATGTGACTAGCTATGCCACCTTTCGTCAAGACAGCGAGCTTTATCAAGAGATGGCTTTTGATTTTCTCTTCTTAGATGAAGCTCAGGTCATGAAAAATGCCCAAACCAAGATTGCTCAGAGTTTGCGCCAGTTTGTGGTGCCAGCAGTTTTTGCTTTGTCAGGTACACCCATCGAAAATCATTTAGGAGAGTTGTGGTCTATCTTCCAAATTGTGCTTCCGGGGCTCTTACCAAGTAAAAAGGAGTTTATGAAATTACCGGCTGACCGAGTCGCGCAGTTTATCAAGCCTTTCGTCATGAGGCGTAAGAAAGAAGAAGTTCTTACAGAACTACCTGACCTGATCGAAGTCGTCTATAAAAATGAACTGGAAGACCAACAGAAGGCCATCTATCTCGCCCAGTTGCAACAGATGCGAGACCGCCTAGCCCAAGTGACCGATCAAGAATTCCAGAGAAGTCGGGTAGAAATCTTATCTGGCCTCATGCGATTGCGCCAGATCTGCGATACGCCAGCCCTCTTTATGGACGATTACCAAGGAGCTAGTGGTAAACTCGATAGTCTACGAGATTTATTGCTACAAGTGGCTGATGGTGGGCATCGGGTCTTGATTTTCTCCCAGTTCAAAGGAATGTTGGAAAAGATCGAGCAAGAACTCCCAGACTTGGACTTGACTTCTTTCAAAATCACAGGCTCAACTCCTGCTCAAGACAGACAGGAGATGACTAAGGCCTTTAACCAAGGGGAGAGAGATGCCTTTCTCATCTCCCTTAAGGCGGGTGGTGTTGGTCTCAATTTAACGGGAGCTGATACGGTTATTTTGGTTGACCTCTGGTGGAATCCCGCTGTCGAAGCTCAGGCTATCGGACGAGCCCACCGCATGGGGCAGGAGCAGATGGTCGAGGTCTATCGTTTGATTACTAAGGGAACCATTGAAGAAAAAATCCAGGAGCTTCAAGAACAAAAGAAACATTTGGTTTCCCAAGTTTTAGATGGTACGGAGTCGCGTGCGAGTCTCAGTCTGGCAGAAATTCGTGAAATTTTGGGAATTTCTGAAGCCAGCACTTGAAAAATCAAGACAATACGCTATAATGAAGTGTTGAAAGGAAATACAAAATGAAACAAGATCGATTTCCATTGGTGTCAGATGATGAGATCATGCTGACCAAAATGCCAGTCATGGACTTGTACGATGAGTCAGACTTTATTAGCAATATCAAAGGTGATTACCGCGATAAGAACTATTTGGATTGGTCTCCTATCAATGAGGAAGAAACTGTAGTTTCTCCAGTGGTTAATAAGGAGTCAAAGCCAAACCCAGAACCTAAAAAAGTTGAAAAAACGTATGCTGAATTGGCTCGAGAAGAGGCGCGTGCGGATTTGAAGAAGAAACGTTCAGCCAAGTATTTGACTCAGGATGTTAGTCATACCAGACGACACAATGGTTCAACACTTGTTCGTCAAGGAAACCAACCAACAGCACCATTTCAAAAGGAAAATCCAGGTGAGTTTGCCAAATTTAGTAAAAACTTGAGCCAGTCCCACTATATCTTAGCTGAGGAGGTTGGCCAAGCGGCGAATCCAACTCCGAAAAACCAAACGGAAAAAGCTAAAAAGAACAACTATGATTTTCTAAAGAAGAGTCAAATCTATAATAAAAAGAATAAGCAAACAGAACAGGAACGTCAGGTTGCCCAAGAGTTGAATCTGACAAGAATTACTGAGTAGGGGAGAAAAGCATGTCAAAAACATATCATTTTATTGGAATCAAGGGATCAGGGATGAGTGCCTTGGCCTTGATGTTGCACCAAATGGGACATAAGGTTCAAGGTTCAGACGTTGATAAATACTACTTTACTCAACGTGGACTAGAGCAGGCAGGGATTGCGATTCTTCCTTTTGATGAAAAGAATCTACAAGGTGATGTAGAGATTATCGCGGGGAATGCCTTCCGTCCAGATAATAACGTTGAAATCGCCTATGCAGATCAAAATGGTATCAGCTACAAACGTTATCACGAATTCCTAGGTAGCTTTATGCGCGACTTTGTCAGCATGGGAGTGGCAGGAGCACATGGAAAAACTTCAACAACAGGTATGCTGTCACACGTCTTGTCTCACATCACAGATACCAGCTTCTTGATTGGAGATGGGACAGGTCGTGGCTCAGCCAATGCCAAATATTTTGTCTTTGAATCAGACGAATATGAGCGTCACTTCATGCCTTACCACCCAGAATACTCTATCATCACCAACATTGACTTTGACCATCCAGACTATTTTACAAGTCTAGAGGACGTTTTCAATGCCTTTAACGACTATGCCAAACAAATTACCAAAGGTTTGTTTGTATACGGTGAGGATGCTGAGTTGCGTAAGATCACAGCCAATGCGCCAATCTATTACTATGGATTTGAAACTGAGGACAATGACTTTGTAGCTAGTGATCTCCTTCGCTCTACGACTGGATCAACCTTCACCGTTCATTTCCGTGGACAAGAATTGGGTCAATTCCACATTCCAACCTTTGGTCGTCACAATATCATGAATGCGACAGCTGTTATTGGTCTTCTTTACACAGCAGGTTTTGATTTAAACTTGGTTCGCGAACACTTGAAAACTTTTGCTGGTGTTAAGCGTCGTTTCACTGAAAAAATTGTCAATGATACAGTGATCATTGATGACTTTGCTCACCATCCAACAGAAATCATTGCAACCTTGGATGCAGCTCGTCAAAAATATCCAAGCAAGGAAATCGTGGCAATCTTCCAACCGCATACCTTTACAAGAACCATTGCCTTGTTGGACGAATTTGCTCATGCTCTAAATCAAGCAGATGCTGTTTACCTAGCACAAATCTATGGATCTGCGCGTGAAGTGGACCATGGTGATGTTAAGGTAGAAGACTTAGCCAATAAAATCAACAAGAAACACCAGGTTATCACTGTTGAAAATGTTTCTCCACTCCTAGACCATGATAATGCTGTTTACGTCTTTATGGGTGCTGGGGACATCCAAACCTATGAATATTCATTTGAACGTCTTTTGTCTAACTTGACAAGCAACGTCCAATAAGGAAAACAGATGGAAATTCCAATCACTATAAGGCAAGCTACCTTATCAGATTTAGAAGAAATGTTGGCGGTTGAAGAAGCCAATCCTTCATCAGAAGAGACCCTTAGCCGCCAATCCTTAGAAGAGAGTATCCGCAAGTCTGCGGGTACCTTTCTTGTAGCTGGGGATGAAAATCAGCTCGTGGGCTATATTTTAGGAGAAGCTCAGTCTATTCATCCCAAATGGGTAGAAATAAAATCATTGATCATTCATCCTGATCATTGGGGACAAGGGCTGGGAACTCTTCTTCTTGCAGCCTTGAAACAGATGACAGTCGAACTAGATTATCAAGGTATTCTTTTGCAAAGTCCTGATGAGTTGCTATCATATTTTGAAATGAATGGCTTTGTTGATGAAGAAGTGACAGAGAGTCATTATGGCAGTGGTTCTGAATGGTATCTGATTTGGGAGAATCCTTTTTATCAGGAGGAAATATGAAAATCAGACAAGCAAGATTTTCGGATTTAGATCGGATTATAGAGATAGAGCTAGAGAATTTTTCCCTTGAGGAAGCCATTCCTCGTTCGGTCTTTGAGGCGCATTTGCAGGAAATTCAGACCAGTTTTCTGGTAGCTGAAAAAGAGGGGCGTATTCTTGGTTATATCGAAGGTCCAGTCGTCCCACACCGCCATCTCCAAGATCAGTCCTTTACAGAAGAAATAAAAGACTATAGCCATCAACCTGGAGGTTATATTTCTGTGACATGCCTATCTATTGCCAAGGAAGCACAAGCTTTGGGGGTAGGGAAAAGACTATTAAAGGCTCTGAAAGAAGTCGCTTTAGAACATGAACGAGAGGGCATTAACTTGACATGTCATGACTACCTTATCGCCTATTATGAAAAACATGGCTTTGTTAATGAAGGAATATCTCAGTCAAGCTTTGCTGGGGAAACATGGTATGATATGGTCTGGCAGCCGAAAAATAAAGAAAACTAGCTAGGGAATGCCCTAGTTGGTTGCTTTTCTGCGACTTTTAAGATATAATATTATGGATTGTCAACAAGGAGGTAATGCTTTTGACTGAAAAATCAAGAGAAGAAGAAAAATTAAGCTTTAAAGAGCAGATTCTACGTGATTTAGAAAGAGTAAAAGAACAAGATAGAAGAGAGAAAGAAGTAGAGATTCCAAATCTGACGGCTTCATCATCTCAAGCTAGTTCAGCAACTCCTTCAGATCTTGAACCAGAAACATCAACAGAAGAGTTGATGGCTGATTCCCTATCTGTTGTCGATAAAATCCTAAAAAATGCACCAAGTGTTCCTCCACTTTCAAGTGCTAGAACTGATGAAACGGATGACCAAGAAGAGAAAGAGATTAGACAGCCAATCATCGACAAGATTGAAGTTGTAGAATCTGAAGAACCTCTGGTAGAGCCGATTCATCTGGCTGAAGAACCTATAGTGGAACCTGTTCAACCTGAGGTAGAACCAGTTGAGCTTAAACCCGAAGAAAAAGAATTTAACGATACTCCGACTAAGGTTGCCGTAACCTATAAAACAGAAGACAAGAAAGAGGAAATCACTCCAGAAATGCCTGAAAGAGTTGAGCCTGTTTCTACAGAGTCTAGCAGTGGATTAGCTGATGCTCCACGTCGTAGTCGTCGTCAAGGTGCAACATCAACTAAGAAAAAGAAAAAATCAAAAGCTAAAGGTTGCCTAGTAACAGTTCTAGTTCTCCTAGTACTCGTTGCAGTTGGTGGTTACTTTGGTTATGGTTACGTTCAAGATTCCTTGAAACCTGTGGATGCGAGCTCTAAGGACTATGTAACGGTTCAAATCCCAGACGGTGCAAACGTTCAAGAAATTGGAAGCACCTTGGAAAAATCAGGTTTGGTTAAACATGGACTTATCTTTAGTCTTTATGCTAAATACTATAGCCATGCTAACTTGAAGTCAGGTTATTACAACTTGAAGAAGAGTATGAGTACGGATGAGTTGATTCAAGAATTGGAAAAAGGTGGGACTCCTGAAGCTCAGGCACCTGTTCTTGCAAACTTGACAATTCCAGAAGGCTATACATTAGAGCAAATCGCTCAAACAGTAGGACAACTTCAAGGTGAATTTAAAGAACCTCTTACTGCGGATGCTTTCTTGGCAAAAGTTCAAGATGAGACCTTTATCTCACAATTAGTAGCCAAGTATCCAAACCTACTTGGAAGTCTTCCAACAAAAGACAGTGGCGTTCGTTATCGTCTTGAAGGCTACCTTTTCCCAGCGACCTATACGATCAAAGACAGTACAACTGTTGAAAGTTTGATTGATGAGATGGTGGCTGCTATGGATAAGGCTATGTCACCATATTACGCTACGATCAAAGAAAAGAATCTGACAGTTAATGAATTGCTCAGCATTGCTTCTCTTGTCGAAAAAGAAGGTGCTAAGACCGAAGACCGCAAGAAAATCGCAGGTGTCTTCTATAACCGCTTGAATGTTGGTATGCCACTTCAAAGTAATATCGCTATCCTATATGCTCAAGGAAAACTTGGTCAAAAGATTAGTTTAGCAGATGACGCTGGAATTGATACAACGATTGATTCACCATACAATGTTTATACACACCTTGGCCTCATGCCTGGACCGGTTGATAGCCCAAGTTCGGATGCGATTGAAGCAAGTGTAAATCAGACAAAGAGTGAGTACTTGTACTTTGTAGCAAATGTTGAAGACGGTAAAGTATACTTTGCGACAACAAAAGAAGAACATGATCAAAACGTTGCAGAGCATATCAATAGCAAGTTACCTCAAGCAAGTAGTTCAAACTAAAATTATGTGGTTTTCCACATAATTTTGTTTTAAAAAAGTAAATAGAAAAGAAAGTTAAAAAAATGGCAGAAAAAACTTACCCAATGACCCTTGAAGAAAAGGAAAAACTAGAAAAAGAATTAGAGGAGTTGAAACTCGTTCGACGCCCTGAAGTCGTAGAGCGTATCAAGATTGCTCGTTCCTATGGAGACCTTTCAGAAAATAGTGAGTATGAAGCAGCGAAAGATGAACAAGCTTTTGTTGAAGGTCAAATTTCAAGTCTAGAAACAAAGATTCGCTATGCTGAAATTGTTAATAGCGATGCAGTTGCCCAAGATGAGGTAGCAATCGGTAAAACAGTAACAATCCAAGAAGTTGGTGAAGACGAAGAAGAGGTCTACATCATCGTCGGTTCTGCAGGTGCAGATGCTTTTGCTGGTAAAGTATCAAATGAAAGTCCGATTGGCCGTGCTTTGATTGGCAAGAAGACTGGCGATACTGCAACGATTGAAACACCAGTTGGTAGCTATGATGTCAAAATCTTAAAGGTTGAGAAAACAGCCTAAATAGGATGAAAAAGGAGTAGTGAAGGTTTTGCCTTGCTCAACTCCTTTTTGGTTTTTTGGATAAAAAGGAGACTATATGAGTGAAAATAAGAAGAAAAACAAAATGGAGCGTGGATTAACCAATCGCCATGTTCAGGTGATGGCTATTGCGGGAACAATCGGAACAGGACTTTTCCTAGGCGCTGGTCGCTCTATCAGCCTTACAGGACCTTCGATCATCCTGATTTATATGATTACAGGAGCCTTTATGTTTTTGATGATGAGGGCTGTTGGGGAGATGCTGTATCAGGATCCAGAACAGCATACCTTTATCAACTTTATCACCCGTCATTTGGGGAAAGGCTGGGGATATTTCTCAGTTTGGTCTTATTGGTTGTCTGTTGTCTTTATCGGTATGGCAGAAATCACTGCCATCTCAGACTATGTCCGCTTCTGGTTCCCTACCTGGCCTAGCTGGATGATTCAGCTTGTCTTTTTAACGATTTTGGCTTTGGTCAACTTGATTGCGGTTAAGCTCTTTGGAGAAGTCGAGTTTTGGTTTGCTATGGTCAAGATTGTGGCGATTTTAGCCATGATTGCCACTGGGGTCTTTATGGTTTTGACGGGCTTTAAGACACCTCATGGTGTTGCAAGTTTGGCAAATATCAGCGACCAGTTCTCTCTTTTTCCAAATGGAGTTATGAACTTTGTCATGGCCTTTCAAATGGTATTTTTTGCCTATCTGATGATTGAGTTTATCGGGGTGACAACTTCTGAAACAAAGAACCCTCGTCAGGTCTTGCCCAAAGCTGTCAAGGAAATTCCTCTCAGAATTATCTTCTTCTATGGGGGAGCTCTCATTGCGATTATGGCCATTATTCCTTGGTCTTATCTTAATTCTTCAGATTCTCCATTTGTAACGGTTTTTGAACTGGCAGGGATCAAGTGGGCAGCAGCTCTAATCAACTTTGTTGTCTTGACCTCAGCGGCGTCTGCTCTTAACTCAACTCTCTACTCAACAGGGAGACACTTATATCAGATTGCCCATGATTCGCCCAATCGTTTCTTAAAGGCCATCAAGGTCGATACCCTTTCTCGTCACAATGTTCCACAAAATGCCATCATTGCCTCAGCAATCTTGATTGCTCTGGCAGCCTTTATCAACGTGCTACCAGGTGTTTCAGATGCTTTTGCTTTGATCACAGCATCCTCATCAGGTGTTTACATCGCTATTTATATCTTGATTATGGTGGCTCATCTTAAATACCGCAAGTCACAAGATTTCATGGCTAATGGCTACCTCATGCCTCAGTATCGCTTGCTTAATCCCCTAACCATTCTCTTTTTTGTCTTTGTTTTTGTGACTCTCTTTTTGCAAGAGTCGACTTTCATGGGTGCAGTTGGTTCTGCTATCTGGATCCTTGTTTTTGGGATTTATAGTCAGTGGAAATTTAGAAAATAACTCATCAACTCTGTTTGGTGAGTTTTTCTAGTTTGACAGTCCATCGAAATAAGACTATAATCAAGCTGTAGTAGTTTATTAGGAGGTTTGGATGTACGTTAGATTGGAAAATAAGGAATCGCATAAAGCGCAAGAAATAGGGGATTTGATTCGTACTTATAATCGCTCTAAAAGAGAAGAGGCTGAAAGTGAGTCGCTGAACCTTTATGTCGAAGACGAAAAGGGCAATCTCATGGCAGGCTTAGTAGCTGAGACTTTTGGAAATTGGTTGGAAATCGAATATTTGTTTGTGAAAGAGGAATTACGGGGACAAGGAATTGGTTCGAAACTATTGCAACAAGCTGAAAATGAAGCCAAGAAACGAAATTGTCGTTTTGCTTTCGTGAATACTTATCAGTTTCAAGCGCCAGATTTTTATCTAAGTCATGGGTACAAGGAAGTTTTTGCCTTGCAAGACTATCCCTACACAGGACAAAGATACTATTACCAAAAGGATTTGTGATCTAGACTTCTTTCCTTTGAAGAGGAGCTTAGCTAAGTAGCAAAAATAACGAATACTCTTTATCATGTAAGATGGTAGAGAGTTTTTTTGTTAATAAAATATTACAAAATGACATTTATATATTGCATTAAGTCAGATATATGGTATAATATATTTAAAAAGAAGCGCAACTTTTTAAAAATTAAAAGGAGGAATCAAGTGGCTAAAAATTTAAAGCTAAAACTAGCTCGTGTGGAACTTGATATGACACAGGGGGATTTGGCAGAGGCTGTTGGTGTTACTAGGCAGACTATAGGCTTGATAGAAGCAGGGAAATATAATCCTAGTCTTTCCCTTTGCCAGTCTATTTGCAGATGCTTAGGCAAAACTTTGGATCAATTATTTTGGGAGGAAGAAGATGAAAAATAGATTTTTTTATTATCAATTACTAGACGAAAGAGAAGAACAACTGTTTAACAAAGCTGGGACAGAGACTTTTTATATGTTTATCGGGCTCATTCTGCTAAGTTATTTGGTGGCTGTATTAGCACCTGCTCTTTTTAATCCTGATATTCTTCTAGTTACTCTTATTTTAGGAATTTTCTTCTTTTTCAATCGTGCACGACAACTTGGAGTGACCTACTATAGTCGTTTTCATTTTACGATTGTAGGGTGTTTGCTGGTAACTCTCGCTATTACGACTCTCTTGATGTTGCAGAATTATCAATTCAATATCGAAATTTATCAGCACAATCCTCTGAACGTTAAATACTTGTCTGCTTGGGTCATTACTTATCTGATTTACCTTCCTTGGGTTTTTATCGGTAATCTCGGGCTTAAAAGCTATGGCGAATGGGCTCAAAAAAAGTTTGAGCAAGATATGGATGAACTGGAGAATGGAGAATAGCTTGTTAGCTTTTTATCAATCTCGGTAAAATGTGTTATAATAGTACTAATTTATCGGATGGTGTGAAAGTGGTAGAATACGTTCATACCTTTGTAAAGTAGGAAGAAGGAAAACAGATGTATCCAGATGATAGTTTGACATTGCACACGGACTTGTACCAGATTAACATGATGCAAGTTTACTTTGACCAAGGAATTCACAATAAAAAGGCGGTCTTTGAAGTTTATTTCCGCCAGCAACCATTTAACAACGGTTATGCGGTTTTTGCTGGCTTGGAAAGAATTGTACATTATCTTGAAGACTTACGCTTTTCAGATAGCGATATTGCCTACTTGGAGACGCTTGGGTATCATGGAGAATTCTTGGATTACCTACGAAATCTCAAGTTGGAGTTGACGGTTCGTTCTGCTCAGGAAGGGGACTTGGTTTTTGCTAATGAGCCAATTGTTCAAGTTGAAGGCCCTCTAGCCCAATGTCAGTTGGTCGAAACGGCTCTCTTGAACATCGTTAACTTTCAAACCTTGATAGCGACCAAGGCAGCACGTATTCGTTCGGTCATTGAAGATGAGCCTTTGATGGAATTCGGTACACGTCGTGCGCAAGAAATGGATGCAGCTATCTGGGGAACACGCGCAGCCGTGATTGGTGGAGCCAACGGGACTAGCAATGTGCGAGCAGGGAAGCTCTTTGGTATTCCTGTCTTAGGTACTCATGCTCATGCCTTGGTACAGGTTTATGGAAACGACTATAAGGCCTTTAAGGCCTATGCTTCAACCCATCGTGACTGTGTCTTTCTAGTAGATACATATGATACGCTTCGCATCGGTGTGCCAGCTGCTATTCAGGTAGCTCGTGAACTGGGAGACAAGATTAATTTTAAAGGCGTTCGTATCGACTCAGGGGATATAGCCTATATTTCCAAGAAAGTTCGCCAACAGTTAGATGAGGCTGGATATCCAGATGCCAAAATTTACGCTTCCAATGACCTCGACGAAAATACCATCCTTAACCTCAAAATGCAACACGCTAAGATTGATGTCTGGGGGGTGGGTACCAAGCTGATTACAGCCTATGATCAGCCAGCTCTTGGGGCAGTTTATAAGATTGTGGCTATTGAAGATGAAACTGGTAAGATGCGCAATACCATCAAGCTTTCAAGCAATGCTGAAAAAGTATCGACCCCAGGTAAGAAGCAGGTATGGCGCATTACCAGCCGTGAAAAAGGCAAGTCAGAAGGTGACTACATTACTTATGATGGTGTGGATGTGAGCGCCATGACTGAAATCAAGATGTTCCATCCAACTTATACTTACATCAAGAAGACCGTTCGAAATTTTGATGCCGTTCCTCTCTTGGTGGAAATTTTCAAAGAAGGAACATTGGTTTACAAATTGCCTAGTTTAACTGAGATTCAAGCCTATGCTCGTAAGGAATTTGACAAGCTATGGGATGAGTATAAACGGGTTCTCAATCCGCAACATTACCCAGTAGACTTGGCGCGTGATATTTGGCAAGATAAGATGGACTTGATTGACAAGATGCGTAAGGAAGCCCTTGGCGAAGGAGAAGAAGAATGAGTTTGCAAGAGACCATTATCCAGCAACTAGGTGTCAAGCCAGTGATTGACGCCCAGGAGGAAATTCGTCGTTCCATTGACTTCTTAAAGAGATACTTGAAAAAACACCCCTTCCTTAAAAGTTTTGTACTGGGGATTTCTGGAGGTCAGGACTCAACCTTAGCAGGGCGCTTGGCGCAATTAGCTATGGAAGAAATGCGAGCAGAGACAGGAGATGACAGCTACCAATTTATCGCTGTCCGCCTGCCATATGGCGTGCAAGCTGATGAAGCAGATGCACAAAAAGCTCTCGCTTTCATCCAGCCAGATGTCAGCTTTGTTGTGAATATAAAGGACTCAGCTGATGCCATGACAGCTGCAGTCGAAGCGACAGGAAGTCCTGTTTCAGACTTTAATAAGGGCAATATTAAAGCTCGTAGTCGTATGATTGCCCAATATGCCCTTGCGGGTGCCCATAGCGGAGCTGTCATTGGAACAGACCATGCCGCGGAAAATATCACAGGCTTTTTTACCAAGTTTGGTGACGGTGGTGCAGACATTCTCCCTCTTTATCGCCTCAATAAACGTCAAGGGAAACAACTCTTGAAGGAACTTGGTGCAGACCCAGCCCTTTATGAAAAAATCCCAACAGCAGATTTGGAAGAAGAAAAACCAGGTATTGCAGACGAAGTCGCACTTGGAGTAACTTACAATGAAATTGACGACTACCTCGAAGGAAAAACAATCAGCCCAGAAGCCCAAGCGACTATTGAAAACTGGTGGTACAAAGGCCAACACAAACGCCACCTACCAATCACCGTCTTTGATGACTTTTGGGAGTGAAAACCTCCAGTGGAGGTTTTCAGCCCGAGTCTAGAAACGGGAAAACGAGGAACCTCCAGTGGAGGTTTTTACCCTGAGCCTAGAAATGAGAAAGCGAAGAAGGTCTGGGGGACCTTTTTAGCTTGAGCCTTAAGCTTAGAAAGCGAGGTAACATTATGAAAGCAATCGGTACGCAAATGTTACAGACAGAACGTTTAATCTTGAGAAGATTTGTGGAGAGTGATGCGGAAGCCATGTTTCAAAATTGGGCTTCGTCTCCTGAGAACCTGACCTATGTCACCTGGGATCCTCATCCTGATGTTGAAGTGACTCGGAACTCGATTCGAAATTGGGTTGCATCCTATACCAATCCCAACTATTACAAATGGGCCATTTGTCTCAAAGAAAATCCTGGGCAAGTGATAGGAGATATCAGCATCGTTGAGATGAATGAGAAAGATTCAAGTTGTGAAATTGGGTATGTTTTAGGAAAAAATTATTGGGGTCGTGGTATGATGACGGAGGCCTTGAAAGCTGTGTTAGACTTTTGTTTTACTCAAGCAGGTTTTCAAAAGGCAAGAGCTCGATATGCTAGTCTCAACCCAGCTTCAGGCCGTGTGATGGAAAAAGCGGGAATGTCTTATCTAAAAACCATTGCCAATGGTGTGGAGAGAAAAGACTACGTTGCGGACCTTATTTATTACCAGATAAGCAGAGAAGACAGATGATTTTCTTTTCTGTTTCCATCAAAGTCAGACCTTGTCTGGCTTTTTTTGTGCCAGATTTCTAAATAAACTGATTAAATTCCTATTTTTCCCTATCATTGTCCCTGTTTTTTCTGGAGTTTTGGGGATATAATAGACCTATCAAATCAAAGAATGGAGGAAGGCAATGGACAATGTAATCTTTTTTATTAGTGTTTTTCTTGCTGGAATTCTTTCCTTCTTTTCTCCTTGTATTTTACCCTTGTTGCCAGTCTATGCAGGAGTCTTATTGGATGATAAGAATGATGCTCAGGCTTCTAGCGGAAAATTTTCAATCTCAGTTGTAAGTTTATTGCGAACTCTGGCCTTTATAGCGGGGATTTCCTTTGTTTTTATCTTACTGGGTTATGGAGCTGGTTTTTTAGGCAATTTGCTGTATGCTTCTTGGTTTCAGTATGTGACGGGTGCGATTATCATTCTCTTGGGCTTGCACCAGATGGAAGTCTTACATTTGCAGGGACTCTACAAGGAAAGAAGGCTACAATTAAAGAGACAAGGGCAAAAGGGTAACGGCTATAGTCAGGCATTTTTACTGGGGTTAACCTTTAGTTTTGCTTGGACGCCATGTGTGGGGCCGGTTCTGGGCTCTGTTTTGGCTTTGGCGGCTTCAGGTGGTTCAGGTGCTTGGCAGGGAGCTGGTCTCATGTTGGTTTACACGCTGGGTTTGGCACTACCATTTTTAGTTCTAGCTCTTGCCTCCAGCTATGTTTTGAAACATTTCCGAAAACTCCATCCTTATCTCGGAATCCTCAAAAAAGTGGGTGGTTTCCTCATTATCGTGATGGGAATCTTGGTGCTTTTGGGAAATGCTTCCATTTTGACTACATTATTTGAATAGAGAGGAAAAAGAAATGAAAAAATGGCAAACATGTCTCCTTGGAGTAGGCTCAATTTGTTGCTTGGTAGCCTGTTCGGCTAAAAACATGTCAGACGAGTCTACTATGAAGGAGCAATCCAAAACAGAACAAGTTAGTTCACAAACTGCGACTAAAGGTCAGGTGGTTGCTGATTTTGAACTGATGGGAGTAGATGGTAAGACCTACCGTTTATCTGATTACAAGGGCAAGAAAGTCTATCTTAAATTCTGGGCTTCTTGGTGTTCCATCTGTCTAGCCAGTCTTCCAGATACCGATGAAATCGCTAAGGATGCTGGTGATGACTATGTAGTTTTGACAGTGGTCTCTCCTGGTCACAAGGGGGAGCAATCTGAAGCGGACTTTAAGAATTGGTACAAGGGCTTGGATTATAAAAATTTTCCAGTTTTAATTGATTCATCAGGTAAACTCTTGGAAAGTTATGGTGTCCGTTCTTACCCCACTCAAGCCTTTATAGACAAGGAAGGCAAGCTGGTCAAAACGCAACCAGGTTTTATGGATAAGGATATGATTTTAAAAGAATTGAAAGAAATGGGGTAGAGAAAGATCATGAATGATAAAGTTAAACTTTTTGTCTTGGCAGGGGTCATTCTCCTAGCCTTAACCGGTTTCTATTTTCTATTGATGCGAAATGCAGGGCAGACAGATAGCTCGCAAATTGAGAAAGCATCCGTTAGCCAAGGAGGAAAAACAGTGAAAAAAACAGAAGTGAGTAAAGACGCAGACTTGCACGAAATTTATCTAGCTGGGGGATGTTTCTGGGGAGTGGAGGAATACTTCTCACGCGTGTCTGGAGTAACCGATGCCGTTTCAGGCTATGCGAACGGTAGAGGGGAAACAACCAAATACGAATTGATTAACCAAACAGGACATGCAGAGACTGTCCATGTCACCTATGATGCTAAGCAAATTTCCCTCAAGGAAATTCTTCTTCATTACTTCCGCATTATCAATCCAACCAGCAAAAATAAACAAGGAAATGATGTGGGGACTCAGTATCGTACCGGCGTATATTACACAGATGATAAGGATTTGGAAGTAATCAACCAAGTCTTTGATGAGGTGGCTAAGAAATACGACCAACCTCTGGCAGTTGAAAAGGAAAACTTGAAGAATTTTGTGGTGGCGGAGGATTACCATCAAGACTACCTCAAGAAAAATCCAAATGGCTACTGTCATATCAATGTTAATCAGGCTGCCTATCCCGTCATCGATGCCAGCAAATATCCTAAACCAAGTGATGAGGAATTGAAGAAGACCTTGTCAACTGAGGAGTATGCAGTTACCCAGAAAAATCAAACAGAACGAGCTTTTTCAAACCGTTACTGGGATAAATTTGAATCCGGTATCTATGTGGATGTGGCAACTGGTGAACCCCTCTTTTCATCAAAAGACAAGTTTGAGTCTGGTTGTGGCTGGCCTAGTTTCACCCAACCCATCAGCCCAGATGTTGCTACCTACAAAGAAGATAAGTCCTACAATATGACACGCATGGAAGTGCGGAGCCGAGTTGGAGATTCTCACCTTGGCCATGTCTTTACAGATGGACCACAGGACAAGGGTGGCTTGCGCTACTGTATCAATAGTCTTTCTATCCGATTTATTCCCAAAGACCAAATGGCAGAAAAAGGCTATGCCTATTTACTAGATTATGTTGATTAAGAAGTCTTTCCTAAGCAGTTAGAGGAGAATTTTGCTATACTGATACTAGTAAGTGGTAAAGGAGCGGAGCATGACCTACACAATCTTAATCGTAGAAGATGAGTATCTGGTAAGACAAGGTTTGAGCAAGCTGGTCAATGTAGCAGCCTACGATATGGAAATCACCGGTCAGGCTGAAAATGGAAGACAGGCTTGGGATTTGATTCAAAAGCAGGTGCCAGACATCATTTTAACCGATATCAATATGCCTCAGCTAAATGGCATCCAGTTGGCCAGTCTGGTACGAGAAACCTATCCTCAGGCGCATCTGGTATTTTTGACAGGATACGATGATTTTGATTATGCCTTATCTGCCGTCAAACTCGGTGTAGATGACTACCTGCTCAAGCCCTTTTCTCGTCAGGATATTGAGGAAATGTTGAGGAAAATCAAGCAAAAACTAGACAAGGAAGAAAAAGAAGAGCAGTTACAAGATTTATTAACCGATAAGTTTGAAGGAAATCTGGCTCAGAAGATCCAGTCTCATCTGGCTGACAGTCAGTTTAGTTTGAAGTCTTTGGCCAGTGACCTAGGTTTTAGTCCGACTTATTTGAGTTCCTTGATTAAGAAAGAGTTGGGCTTACCTTTTCAGGATTACCTGGTGAGAGAGCGTGTCAAACAAGCCAAGCTCTTACTTCTGACCACGGATTTAAAGATTTATGAGATAGCCGAAAAGGTTGGCTTTGAAGATATGAACTACTTTACCCAACGTTTTAAACAGATTGCAGGTGTGACACCTCGTCAGTTTAAGAAAGGGGAAGGCCGATGAAGCGTTCTTCTCTCTTAGTCAGAATGGTTATTTCCATCTTTCTGGTCTTTCTCATTCTCCTAGCTGTGGTTGGGACTTTCTACTATCAATCGAGTTCATCAGCTATTGAGGCCACTATTGAGGGCAATAGTCAAACGACCATTAGCCAAACTAGCCACTTTATTCAGTCTTATATCAAAAAATTAGAAACCACCTCTACCAGTTTGACCCAGCAGAAGGATGTGTTGGCCTATGCTGAGAATCCTAACCAAGACCAAGCCAAGGGAATCCGAGATCTGTTTTTGACCATCTTAAAGGCAGACCAGGACTTGAAAACGGTGGTACTGGTAACCAAATCTGGTCAGGTTATTTCTACAGATGATAGTGTGCAGATGAAAACTTCATCAGATATGATGGCTGAGGATTGGTACCAAAAGGCTATCCATCAGGGAGCTAAGCCAGTTTTGACCCCAGCTCGTAAATCAGATAGTCAGTGGGTCATTTCTGTCACTCAGGAACTTGTCGATACAAAGGGATCCAATCTTGGCGTACTTCGTTTGGATATTTCCTACGAAACTCTGGAAGCCTATCTCAACCAACTCCAGTTGGGCCAGCAGGGCTTTGCCTTTATCATCAATGAAAACCATGAATTTGTCTACCATCCTAAACGTACTGTCTATAGCTCAGCGAGTGAAATGGAGGCCATGAAACCCTACATTGAGAAGGGGCAGGGCTATACTCCTGACCACAAATCCTACGTCAGTCAGGAACAGATTGCAGGGACTGATTGGACGGTTATAGGCGTGTCTTCGCTGGAGAAGTTAGACCAGGTTCGGAGTCAACTCATGTGGACCTTGCTTGCTGCTAGTGCCTTATCTCTTCTTGCCTGTCTCTGCTTGGTGTGGTTCAGTCTCAAACGCTGGATCGCCCCTTTGAAGGATCTGAGAGAAACCATGCTGGAAATTGCTTCTGGTACACAAAATCTTCGTGCCAAAGAAGCTGGCGCCTATGAACTGAGAGAAGTGACTCGTCAGTTTAATGCCATGTTGGATCAGATTGACCAGTTGATGGCAGATGTGCGCAGGCAGGAAGAAGCGACCCGGCAGTATGAACTTCAAGCATTGTCGAGCCAGATTAACCCCCATTTCCTCTATAACACCTTGGACACCATCATCTGGATGGCTGAGTTTCAGGATAGTCAGCGAGTGGTTCAGGTGACCAAGTCCTTGGCAACCTATTTCCGCTTGGCGCTCAATCAAGGAAAGGATTTGATTTCTCTTTCTGATGAAATCAATCATGTCCGCCAGTACCTCTTTATCCAGAAACAACGCTATGGTGATAAGCTGGAGTATGAGATTGCTGAAGAACCTGACTTTGATAGCCTAGTCTTACCCAAGTTGGTGTTGCAACCTCTTGTAGAAAATGCTCTTTACCATGGTATTAAGGAGAAGGAAGGTCGGGGCAATATTAAAGTCTCTGTTCAGAAACAGGATACAGGGCTTGTCATCCGCATTGAGGATGATGGTGTTGGTTTCCAAGCTGCTGGCGATAGTAGTCAAAGTCAACTCAAACGTGGGGGAGTTGGCCTTCAAAATGTCGACCAACGACTCAAACTTCATTTTGGAGACAATTACCAGATGAAGATCAATTCTGTACCTTCAAAAGGGACGATAGTTGAAATATACATTAATAAAATAGTAATTAGCTAACTCCCAGTCTATTCTGGGAGTTTTGCTTTTAAAATTCAGAATGATTAGTTGGCCTTGATAAAATCAGTAAAAAAAGATATGATAGATAGTGACAAAAGAGGTATCAAGTATGAAGGAAAAAGACATTCAAAGAGCAACAAGCCAGATTGTAGAAGATGTATTAGAAAAGGCTAATTTGAAGCAAGGAACTATCTTTGTTTTGGGCCTTTCTTCTAGTGAGGTGATAGGTGGTCAGATTGGTAAGGAATCCAGTCAAGAAATTGGGGAAGTCATTGTGAAGACCATTCTAGATATCCTAGAGGAAAAAGGAATTCATCTAGCTGTTCAAGGTTGTGAACATGTCAATCGAGCCCTCGTTGTTGAACGTCAGGTGGCAGAACAGTTTGGTCTTGAAATCGTCAGTGTCCTTCCTACACTTCATGCAGGAGGTTCGGGTCAGTTGGCAGCCTTCAAGTTTATGCGGGATCCAGTTGAGGTTGAATTTATCAAGGCCCATGCTGGATTGGATATCGGAGATACTGCGATTGGCATGCATGTCAAGCATGTTCAGGTTCCAATTCGCCCTCTTTTGAGAGAAATTGGGCATGCCCATGTAACGGCTCTAGCTAGTCGTCCAAAATTAATTGGAGGTGCGCGTGCGCAGTATCCACAAGATTCTATCAGAAAGTCATGAGAATGAAAAAGACAAAACAACAACTAGAAAAAATTACCAAATATTCGATTCGTAAGCTCACTGTTGGGGTAGGTCCTGTAGCTATCGGGGCCTTCCTTTTTGGTGCCAGTACCCTTTCAGTAGATAAGGTGCATGCCAATGAAGTTGGCGGTGCTCATAGTGTTCATTACCGTTATTTGGCGGAGCAGGAATTGACCGAGTCTGAAAAAGCCCTGATTCACCATGAGGTTCCTACAGAATTTCAAGATGAAGATATTATTTATGTAGTTTATCGCAAGAAGGAGACTAACAGTCAACAACTTCCATACACAGGAAGTAAGGAGCTTGCTTTGGCAGGTCTTGGGTTGGCAACAGCCTCACTAGCGGTTTTATTAGTTTCCAAGAAACACCGTAGTAAAGTACTTGGTATTCTGTTAATTAGCTCTATCGGCGTCAGCAATTTTGTACCTTTTACTGCCTTTGCATTTGAAAATAAAGAGTTACTTTCGTATAACCAAACTATTTCTGCATCTACCCATGAAGGTTTGGCTAAAGGTGTTATTCATATTGAAGGATATGAGTATGTTGGTTACTTTAAAGAATCAAAATCTAGTACCAATACAAGCAGTAAAAAAGGTGAGTCGGTAGTTGAAGAACCACAGACGGAATATACAGGCAAGATTGAAGCTAAAGGCACTCAGGAGCCAGGCAAAGAGGGAGAGTCCTTAGTTCAAGAGCCACAGTCAGAAGATACAGGCAAGATTGAAGCTAAAGGCACTCAGGAGCCAGGCAAAGAGGGAGAGTCCTTAGTTCAAGAGCCACAGTCAGAAGATACAGGCAAGATTGAAGCTAAAGGCACTCAGGAGCCAGGCAAAGAGGGAGAGTCCTTAGTTCAAGAGCCACAGTCAGAATATACAGGCAAGATTGAAGCTAAAGGCACTCAGGAGCCAGGCAAAGAGGGAGAATCCTTAGTTCAAGAACCACAGGCGGACTATACAGGCAAGATTGAAGCTAAAGGTACTCAGGAGCCAGGCAAAGAGGGAGAGTCCTTAGTTCAAGAGCCACAGTCAGAAGATACAGGCAAGATTGAAGCTAAAGGTACTCAGGAGCCAGGCAAAGAGGGAGAGTCCTTAGTTCAAGAGCCACAGTCAGAAGATACAGGCAAGATTGAAGCTAAAGGTACTCAGGAGCCAGGTAAAGAAGGTGAGTCGGTAGTTCAAGAAAAGTTACCTGAATATAAAGTAACTGAGGGCGCGGTTACGAAAGAAACTACTACGGAGATTGACTATAAGACAGAAATTATCGAAGATCCAACCAAATATACGGATGAAGAAACTGTCATCCAAGATGGAGAAAAGGGTAGTCAAATTACCAAAACGACTTATAAGACTCTCGACGGTATTGAGACTGATCAAGTTTTAAATACAACAACCATTGTCATCAAAGAACCAGTCATTAAAAAAATAAGCCGTGGTACAAAACCAATTGAAGGAACTCTGGTAGAAGAAAGTCTTGAAAAGATTCCGTTTAAGGAAAAGGTTGAAGAAGATGATCAACTGAAAAAAGGTGAAAGAGTTACTGTCAAAGAAGGAAAAGACGGACAGAAAAAGGTTATAAAGACTTATAAGACAATTAAAGGACTGAAGACTGAAGAAGCACCGAAAGTTGTCGAACAGGTTTTGGAGTTAGATCAAGATCGTATCGTTAAATTAGGAACTAAAAACTTTGAAAAACCAATTTTAAGTTTGTCGCTTATCGATGTTAAAGATTTAAAACGAACATCTCAAATTCGTTACAATTTGGAAAACCCAAGTAAGGCAGCCATTAAATCTATCACCTTAACTCTGAAAAAAGGTGATGAGATTGTCAAAACTTTGACTATTTCACCAGACAACTTAACAGCTAGCCTGACAGATTTGCAGTACTATAAGGATTATAAACTCGAAACCAAAATGGTTTATGACCGTGGTGAAGGTGATGAAGAAGAAGTTCTAAGGGAAGAACCACTAAGAATTGACCTCAAAAAAGTTGAAGTCAAAAACATCAAAGAAACAAGCTTGATGAGTGTGGATGATGCTGGTGTTGAAACGGATAGTAGCTTCTTAACTTCTGTTCCAACTAATGTAAAACCATACTATCTAAAAATCGCTACGCATGATAATAAGGTGACCCGTCTTGCTGTGGATAAAATCGAAGAAGTTACTGTCGATGGAAAAGCACTATACAAGGTCACTGCTAAAGCTCCTGACCTCGTTCAGCATACGGATGGTAACCAGCTCAGTGAGGAATACGTCCATTATTTTGCCAAGCCAAAATCTCACGAAGAGAATGTCTACTACGATTTCAATGAATTGGTAAAAGCAATGCAAGCTAATCGTAAGGGGACGTTTAAGCTTGGTGCAGATTTGAACGCAGCAAATGTTCCAACTCCAAATAAACAATATGTACCAGGTGTATTTAATGGTCATTTAACAAGTGTTGATGGAAAACAGTATACCATTCATAATATCGCTCGACCATTGTTTGAGCGCATTGAGAATGCTTCTGTGAAGAATATCAATCTTGGCAATGTGAATATTAATATGCCTTGGGCAGAAAATATTGCACCTGTTGCAAGAATTGTTAAAAATGCTGTAATCGAAAATGTCAAAGTTACAGGCCATATTATTGCGAAAAATGATATTGCTGGTGTGGTTAATAAATTAGATGGTGAGGGCGCTAAAGTTAATAATGTTGCTTTCATTGGTAAAATTGATGGTGTTGGGGATAAAGGATGGAATCTTGCTGGTATTGTGGGTGAGATTTGGAAAGGCCATGCGAATAAAACATATGTAGAAGCTGATATTACAGCAACTAAGGCCCGGGCTGCTGGTCTTGCGTCTACTGTTGACAATAGTTCGGACCCTAATGGCATCGGTAAATATGGGACTGTACGAAATTCAGTCGCTAAAGGAACAATTAAAGTTAAATCACCTGTAGATGTTGGAGGTTTCATCAGTAAGAACTGGGTATGGGGCAAACTTGAAAATAATGTTTCAATGATGAAAGTTGAGAACGGTGAAGAATTCTATGGTTCCGGTGATATTGATTACGATGGGGGATACTTCACGAATAATGCTCTTGAAAGAAACTTTGTTGTAAAAGATGTTAGTGCAGGTAAACATTCGTTCAAATATTCTCGTTCACATAGAATTAGAGAAATTAGTCTCGAAGAAGCTAATACCAAGATTGATGCAATGGGAATCACTGCTGATAAGTTTGAAATTAAACCTCTAATTGAGGACACTCTCAACAATACAAAATCATTAGATGAGACCTATAAAGATACTCAAGATTACAGAATTGACCGTGAACTTGCTTATCGCAATATCGAAAAATTACAACCGTTCTACAATAAAGAGTGGATTGTCAATCAGGCCAATAAATTGGAAGCCAGTTCAAACTTGGTTACGAAAGAAGTTCTTTCTGTTACAGGTTTGAAAAATGGACAGTTTGTAACTGACTTGTCAGATGTTGATCATATTATGATTCATTATGCTGATGGTACTAAGGAAGAAAAAGTTGTCACACGTAAAGCTGATTCTCAAGTCCAACAAGTTCGTGAATATAGTATCGAAGGTCTTGGTGACGTCGTTTATACACCGAATATGGTTGTTAAAGATAGAACACAATTAATCAACGATATTAAAGCAAAATTAGCAGGTGTTGAATTGATTTCACCTGAAGTACGTGCGTTAATGGACAAACGTGGTAAAGCCGAAGAAAATACTGATGGTCGTAAAGATGGTTATATTAAAAATCTATTCCTTGAAGAAAGCTTTGAAGAAACGAAAGCTAATTTGGATAAATTAGTCAAAGCTTTAGCCGAAAACGAAGACCATCAATTGAATAGTGATGAAGCTGCCATGAAAGCTCTTCTTAAAAAAGTAGAAGACAACAAAGCTAAAATTATGATGGCTCTTACTTATTTAAATCGTTATTATGGATTTAAATACAATGATATGAGCATTAAAGATCTTATGATGTTCAAGCCTGATTTTTATGGTAAGAACGTTAGCGTTATTGATAGATTGATTCAAATTGGTTCACGTGAACATTTCTTGAAAGGAGACCGAACTCAAGATGCTTATCGTGATGTGATTGCGGGAGCAACAGGTAAAGGTAATTTAAATGACTTCTTAACATATAACATGAAACTCTTTACAGAAGATACTGATATGAATGTATGGTATAAGAAATCTATTTCTCATACTAACTATGTAGTTGAGAAACAATCATCTAACCCTGATTTTGCTAATAAGAAATATCACTTATATGAAAACTTAAATAACGGTGAACATGGTCGATACATTTTACCACTTCTTAATACGAAGAAGGCTCACATGTTCTTAATTTCAACGTACAATACGCTAGCGTTTAGTGCATTTGAGAAATATGGTAAGAATACAGAATCTGAACGTGAAGCGTTTAAGAAAGAAATCGATTTACGTGCACAAGAGCAAATTAATTACTTAGACTTCTGGTCAAGACTTGCTGCTGATAATGTACGTAATCAATTGTTGAAATCTGAAAATATGGTTCCATCAGCAATTTGGGATAACCAAGATGTTCCAGGTAATGGATGGTCTGACCGAATGGGTCATAATAAGAATGGTGACTATGCTCCAGTTCGTGAGTTCTATGGACCTACAGGTAAATGGCACGGATATAACGGTATGGGTGCGTATGCTTATATCTTTTCTAACCCACAAAATTCAGAGGCTGTATACTACATCATCTCTAGTATGATTAGTGATTATGGTACATCTGCATTCACTCACGAAACAACTCATATCAATGACCGTATGGCCTACTTAGGAACATGGCGTCACCGTGAAGGGACAGATATTGAATCATTTGCTCAAGGTATGCTACAATCGCCATCTCTTACAAACTATAATGGTGAATATGGTTCACTTGGATTAAATATGGCGTACGAACGTAAAAATGATGGTACACAAATTTATAACTATGATCCTAATATGTTAAGTAGTCGTGAGAAGATTGATCACTACATGAAGAACTATAACGAATCAATGATGATGCTTGATTACTTAGAAGCAGAATCTGTCATCAAGAAAAATACTGGAACTAACGATAAGTGGTTCAAGAAAATCGATAAGAAATATCGCGAAAAAGCGAGCTATAATAAGTTAGAAGGTGCACCACACCAATGGGATTTAGTTCGTGATTTAAATGATGATGAGAAGAGTATGAAACTGACAGCTATTGATCAACTTGTAGATAACAACTTCGCTACTAAACACGGGCTACCAGGTAATGGTCATTACCGTACTGAAGGATTCGATTCTGCTTATACTGTTGTGAATATGATGACTGGTATTTACGGTGGTAACACAAGTAAGAGTACGGCTGGCTCAATCTCATTCAAACACAATACATTCCGTATGTGGGGCTACTACGGTTACCTTGATGGATTCTTAGGGTATGCATCTAACAAGTATAAACAAGAATCTAAAGCAGCCGGTAACGTAGGTCTAGGTGATGACTTTATCATCCAAAAAGTTTCTAAAGGTAGATTTAATACATTAGAAGAGTGGAAGAAAGAATGGTATAAAGAAGTCAGAGCTAAAGCTGAGAAAGGTTTTGTAGAAATTGAAATTGATGGTCAAAAGATTTCAACATATGAAAAACTTCAAGAGCTATTCGATGCTACAGTTGAAAAAGACCTTCAAGGTAATAAATTTGATAATACAGTGAATCTTAAATGGAAAGTTTACAAACAACTCTTGCAGAAATCAGACGGATTTACTGGAGATTTATTCACTAAATAGTAGATAGGACTAGTAAAATGAAAAAAGGTAGATCAGCTTTGTCTGTATCTGCCTTTTTGTGCTATACTTAAGATATGCATAGAAAAACAGTGATTGATTTTAGGGCTTTGGGGGAGAGATACACCTTTACCCAGCCTATCAAAGAGTTAAAAACGAGAGATTTATCAGAAGTGGCAGACTTGCTGGCACAAGTGGAAAGCTACCAAGAGCAAGGCTATTATGTAGTGGGCTATGTCAGCTACGAGGCTGCACCTGCATTTGAGGAGAAATTAGCAGTTCATAAAGCTCCTTTACTGGCAGAGTATCTGCTATATTTTACAGTTCATGACAGGGTAGAAACATCGCCTATTCCTCTGACTTATGAGGAAGTAGATCTGCCTTCAAAGTGGCGGGAAGTAACGTCTGCAGCAGACTATGAAAAAGCTATTGCCCAGATTCACCATCATTTGCGTCAGGGGGACACCTACCAGGTAAATTACACTGTCCAACTCAAGCAAGACTTGAGTGTCAATCCTTTTGCCATTTATAATCGTATGGTGGTAGAGCAGGAGGCGGGCTACAATGCCTATGTTGAACATGATGAGATGGCAGTGATTTCCATGAGTCCAGAGCTCTTTTTTGAGCAAAATGACCGGGAATTAACGACTCGCCCAATGAAGGGAACAACCCAGCGGGGAGTGACTAACCAAGAAGATTTAGAACAGGCTAGTTGGCTAGAACAGGATCCTAAAAATCGTTCTGAAAATATGATGATTGTGGATCTTTTGCGCAACGATATGAACCGTATTTCTGAGGTGGGGAGTGAGCACGTGGAGCGTCTGTGTCAGGTGGAGCAGTATTCAACTGTTTGGCAGATGACTTCGACCATCAAGAGTCAGTTACGACCGGATGTTGAGCTAGTTGAAATCTTCCGTTCGCTCTTTCCATGTGGTTCCATCACAGGAGCACCGAAAATTGCGACCATGGAAATCATCAAGAACTTGGAGCCTCAACCCAGAGGAGTTTACTGCGGAACGATTGGTCTCTTGCTTCCAAATGGACGACGGATTTTCAATGTCGCCATTCGGACCATTCAACTCTATATGGGCCAAGCTATCTATGGAGTTGGAGGCGGGATTACTTGGGATAGTACTTGGGAGTCTGAATACCGTGAAGTTCATCAAAAGGCGGCTGTACTCTATCGTAAACAACCACGTTTCCAATTGATTACAACTGGGAAAATCAGCAAAAAACAACTGCTGTTTGAAGATCAACATCTGGAAAGACTGACAAAGGCGAGCCGTTATTTTGCCTATCTTTTTGATCCGGAAGACCTGAGACAAAAGATAGAGGAAGAGTGTCAGGCTTGTGATGCTAATCAAGACTACCGTTTGCGAATTACCCTCAGCAAGTCTGGAGAGATAGAACTCAGTCGTCAAGTATTAACACCCCTTAGTCCTAGTTTCTGTCAGGCTCAACTTTGTCTGCAAGAAGCTGATTTGCAGCAAGCATTTACCTACTTCAAAACCACTCACAGACCGCACTTGAGCATAGGGGAACAGGAAATCATTTACCATAATGTGGCAGGAGAGCTATTGGAAACGTCTATCGGGAATCTAGTTCTGAAAATTGCTGGAGAACTCTACACACCGCCTACCAGTCTAGGAATTTTGCCAGGAATTTATCGTCAGCATTTGCTGGAAACAGGACAGGTAAAAGAGAAAATTATGACTTTGGAAGACCTGAACCAAGCAGAAGCTATCTATGGCTGTAACGCAGTCAGAGGTTTGTATGAGTTGGAAGTGATATAACTATAGGTTTTCAATTAAGTTTTAGATTTATTTGTTAATATTTAATATTTGATTTGAAAGCAAAATTAAATATATGGTATACTATAAGTATAAATCAATAAAAATAATGGAGATTTTTATGAAAAAATCAAAAAAAATTTTAGTAACCAGCTTAGCAACTGCAACACTGGGACTTATTGCATTATCAGATACAACTGGAGACTTTCCTTTTTCGGCTCAGCATGTTTCTGCTCAAGAAAAGGATGCATCTAAAAATGGTAAGGTTGTAAAAGAGAATACAACTTCGGCGTCAAATCAAGCTGAGAAATCAAAAACACCAGCGCAAAAACCTGCTGAGAAACCAAAAACACCAGCGCAAAAACCTGCTGAGAAACCGAAAACACCAGCGCAAAACCCTGCTGAGAAACCGAAAACACCAGCGCAAAACCCTGCTGAGAAACCGAAAACACCAGCGCAAAACCCTGCTGAGAAACCGAAAACACCAGCGCAAAACCCTGCTGAGAAACCGAAAACACCAGCACAAAAACCTGCTGAGAAACCGAAAACACCAGCGCAAAACCCTGCTGAGAAACCTAAAAATACAAGTCCTAAAGAGGATAAGTCCAAATCTACAGCTCAGTCTGGTTGGGTAGGCTCATCGTACTATGAAAATGGTACTAAAGTTACTAATAAGTGGATTTTTGATAAAAAAGCTAATTCTTATTTCTATCTAAATGCTTCGGGAAACTATGTCCAAAATGCTTGGGTAGGCAATTACTATCTTAAATCAGATGGTAAAATGGCTAAGAGTGAATGGATTTATGATAAAAACTATGGATCCTATTATTATCTGACCGCAGAAGGTAGCTACGCTCGAAACGCATGGGTAGGTAATTACTATCTAAAATCAGACGGGAAAAGAGCTAAAAATGAATGGATTTATGACAATAACTATGGGTCATACTATTATTTAACAGGAGAAGGCAGCTACGCTCGCAACACATGGGTAGGCAATTACTATCTTAAATCAGATGGTAAGATGGCTAAAGCTGAGTGGATTTATGACAAAAACTATGGATCCTATTATTATCTAACAGCAGAAGGCAGCTACGCTCGCAACACATGGGTAGGCAATGACTATCTTAAATCAGATGGTAAGATGGCTAAAGCTGAGTGGATTTATGACAAAAACTATGGATCCTATTATTATCTAACAGCAGAAGGCAGCTACGCTCGCAACAAATGGGTAGGCAATTACTATCTAAAATCAGATGGTAAGATGGCCAAAAATGAATGGGTAGATGGTGGTCGTTATTATGTAGGAGACGATGGTGTGTGGCAACCAAAACCAGCGCCAAAGCCAGCACCAAAACCAGCTGAGAAACCGAAAACGCCAGCACAAAAACCTGCTGAGAAACCGAAAACACCAGCACAAAAACCTGCTGAAAAAGCTAAAGAAACAACTCCTAAACAGGATAAATCACAATCTAAAGTTCAGTCTGGCTGGGTAGGAAATTACTACCTCAAATCAGATGGAAAGAGAGCTAAAAATGAATGGGTAGATGGTGGTCGTTATTATGTTGATTCTGATGGAAAAAAGGTTAAAAGTGACTGGATTTATGATAAAAACTATGGTTCATATTATTATCTAACAGCAGAAGGCAGCTACGCTCGCAACAAATGGGTAGGAAATTATTACCTCAAATCAGATGGAAAGATGGCCAAGAATGAATGGGTAGATGGTGGCCGTTATTATGTTGAATCAGATGGTAAAATGGCTAGGGATAAATGGGTAGATGGTGGCCGTCACTATGTAGGATACGATGGTGTGCGGCAACCAAAACTAGATGGGAAGCAGTACAATGCTGCTTTAAAGACAGCACAAGATTATAATAGGATTCATTTGTCAAAAAAAAGAATTTATGAGATGTTAATTTATGAAGGTTTTAATAGTGACACTGCACAATATGCTATCAATCATTTGCAAGCAGACTATAAGGCGAATGCCTTAGCTAAAGCAATAGGATACCGAAAAAATAGCAATCTCTCAGAAACGCAAATTTATCACTGGCTAACTTCTCCTAGTATTGACAAATTTACCAAAGAAGAAGCCAACTATGCTATTCAAAAACTTAATCTACCATCAGAAGGCAGCTATCCTCGCAATAAATGGGTAGGAGATTATTATTATAAATCAGATGGAAAGTTGGCCAAGAATGAATGGGTAGATGGCGGTCGTTACTATGTTGATTCTAAAGGCAAAATGGTAAGGGATAAATGGGTAGATGGTGGCCGTCACTATGTAGGATACGATGGTGTGCGGCAACCAAAACTAGATGGGAAGCAGTACAATGCTGCTTTAAAGACAGCACAAGATTATAATAGGATTCATTTGTCAAAAAAAAGAATTTATGAGATGTTAATTTATGAAGGTTTTAATAGTGACACTGCACAATATGCTATCAATCATTTGCAAGCAGACTATAAGGCGAATGCCTTAGCTAAAGCAAGAGGATACCGAAAACATAACAATCTCTCAAAAACGCAAATTTATCACTGGCTAACTTCTCCTAGTATTGACAAATTTACCAAAGAAGAAGCAAACTATGCCATTCAACATTTAGGTGACTAATTTTTACAAATAGTGAAGCAAATGAGATGTTTTAATTTTGGCTTGTAGCCTGCAAACCTTTGCACAAAAGAGACGATTTTGTTATACTATATCTGTAAGCATTTTCAATTAAAAAGGAGAAGACGATGAGTCAAAAGATTATTGGGATTGACCTTGGTGGAACATCTGTCAAGTTCGCAATTTTAACTCAAGAGGGAGAAATCCAAGAAAAATGGTCTATTAAGACCAATATTTTGGACGAAGGAAGCCATATTGTAGATGATATGATTGAGTCTATTCAGCATCGTTTGGACTTGCTTGGATTGTCAGCTACGGATTTCCGAGGTATTGGAATGGGATCACCTGGTGTGGTTGACCGTGAAAAAGGGACTGTTATCGGTGCCTACAACCTCAACTGGAAAACCCTTCAACCGATTAAAGAAAAGATTGAAAAAGCCTTGGGGATTCCATTCTTCATTGATAATGATGCCAACGTAGCTGCTCTTGGTGAGCGCTGGATGGGGGCAGGCGACAACCAACCGGACGTTGTCTTTATGACACTTGGTACTGGTGTTGGTGGTGGTATCGTGGCAGAAGGCAAATTGCTTCACGGTGTTGCTGGTGCGGCAGGTGAGCTTGGCCATATCACTGTTGACTTTGACCAACCAATCGCATGTACCTGTGGTAAAAAAGGCTGTCTTGAGACAGTTGCTTCTGCAACAGGGATTGTCAACTTGACTCGTCGATATGCAGATGAATACGAAGGCGATGCGGCCTTGAAACGCTTGATAGACGACGGTGAAGAAGTAACAGCCAAAACTGTTTTTGACCTTGCAAAAGAAGGGGACGACCTTGCCTTGATCGTTTACCGTAACTTCTCACGTTACTTGGGAATCGCATGTGCTAACATCGGTTCCATCCTCAACCCATCAACAATCGTTATCGGTGGTGGGGTGTCAGCAGCGGGAGAATTCCTTCTACAAGGTGTTCAAAAGGTTTACGACGAAAATACCTTCCCACAAGTACGCACATCCACAAAATTGGCTCTTGCAACTCTAGGAAATGACGCTGGAGTTATCGGTGCGGCATCACTTGTATTGCAATAAGATCATAAAAGGAGAAAAACACTACTTTAAAGCCAGTGATTTTCCTCCTTTCTTTTTTTATGCTATACTAGTTAGGACAATAAATGAGGTGAGAGTAAATGACAAAAGCTGATACGATTTTTAAAGAAAATATTGAACGAATCCTCAAAGACGGTGTCTTTTCTGAACAAGCACGTCCCAAGTACAAGGATGGGACTGTTGCCAACTCCAAGTACGTAACTGGTGCCTTTGCCGAGTATGACTTGGCTAAGGGGGAATTTCCCATTACAACCTTGCGTCCGATTGCAATCAAATCCGCCATCAAGGAAGTGCTCTGGATCTACCAAGATCAGTCTAATTGCCTAGAAGTGCTAAATAGCAAGTACAATGTTCACTACTGGAATGACTGGGAAGTGGGAGATACAGGAACCATTGGTGAGCGCTACGGTGCAGTTGTTAAGAAACACGACATCATCAATAAGATTCTCAAACAATTGGAAGAAAATCCTTGGAACCGCCGCAATATTATCTCTCTCTGGGATTACCAAGCTTTTGAAGAGACAGACGGCCTCCTTCCATGCGCCTTTCAGACCATGTTTGATGTCCGTCGAGTAGATGGAGAAATCTATCTGGATGCGACCTTGACCCAGCGTTCGAATGATATGTTGGTGGCCCACCACATTAACGCTATGCAGTATGTGGCTCTTCAAATGATGATTGCCAAGCATTTCGGCTGGAAGGTTGGGAAGTTTTTCTATTTTATCAACAACCTTCATATCTATGATAATCAGTTTGAACAAGCTCAGGAATTGCTCCGTCGTGAGCCGTCAAACTGCCAACCACGCTTGGTTTTAAATGTTCCTGATGGGACTAATTTCTTTGATATCAAAGCGGAAGACTTTGAGTTAGTTGACTATGATCCAGTCAAGCCACAACTGAAGTTTGATTTGGCCATTTAAGAAAATAAAAAGAAGTTGAGATTTCTCAACTTCTTTTGTTGCTTAATGTGATACGCGGCGGCGAGCTGCTTTTTTGCGGTTTTCTTCGATGAAAGCTGCTTTTTGCTCTTCTGGCTCAATCACTTTCTTTTTAATTGCGTATACTGCACCTGCAACAGCAGCGACAGTTCCTGCGACACCTGTTACAAGACCTTTAGCGAATCCTTTAGCCATGAGTCTTCCTCCTTTATCTTCCCGATCAGCCAGGCTCCCCAAGTGGTAGCATTTTTCTGACTGACCTTTTTGTGATATAATAATAGTAACGAAAAAATGGAAATTTTTCAAGGAAAAAAGATGAAAACAAAAATAATTGTGATTGTTGGACCGACCGCTGTTGGGAAGACAGCCCTTGCTATTGAAGTAGCCAAGCGCTTTGGTGGAGAGGTGGTCAGTGGTGACAGTCAGCAAGTATACAGAGGGTTGAATATTGGGACGGCCAAGGCTAGCCCAGAGGAGCAAGCAGCTGTTCCTCATCATTTGATTGATGTCAGAGAGGTGACCGAGTCTTACTCGGCTTTTGATTTTGTTTCAGAAGCTAAGAAGGCTATTGAGGATATTCAAAGCCGTGGCAAGCTAGCCATTATCGCTGGTGGAACTGGACTTTATATCCAGAGCTTGCTTGAAGGCTATCATCTAGGTGGGGAAACACCTCATGAGGAGATTGTAGCTTATCGGGCTAGTTTGGAGCCTTATTCAGATGAGGAATTAGCCCATCTTGTGGAGCAAGCAGGTCTTGAAATTCCCCAGTTTAATCGTCGTCGTGCCATGCGTGCCTTGGAAATTGCCCATTTTGGTCAGGATTTGGAAAATCAGGAAAGTCCTTATGAAGCTTTGATTATTTGCTTGGATGATGAACGCAGTCAGCTTTATGAACGTATCAACCGTCGAGTAGATCTGATGTTTGAGGCTGGACTTTTGGATGAGGCTAAGTGGCTTTTTGACTATTATCCAGATGTGCAGGCTGCTAAAGGCATTGGCTACAAGGAACTCTTCCCTTATTTTCGAGGAGAGCAAACTCTTGAGGAAGCAAGCGAGAGTCTCAAACAGGCGACCCGCCGTTTTGCTAAGCGTCAGTTGACCTGGTTCCGTAATCGCATGCAGGTGACCTTTTATCAGATAGGAGAGTCTGGTGTGAAGGAGCGCATTCTAAGCCAGATTGAGGAGTTTTTACATGATTGAAACGGAGAAAAAAGAGGAGCGAGTTCTGCTGATTGGTGTGGAATTACAGGGCATGGACAATTTTGACCTCTCTATGGAAGAATTGGCCAGTCTAGCCAAGACAGCTGGGGCAGTCGTAGTCGATAGCTACAGGCAAAAAAGGGAAAAGTATGACTCCAAGACCTTTGTCGGTTCTGGTAAGTTGGAAGAGATTGCGCGGATGGTTGATGCAGAAGAAATTACCACAGTCATTGTCAATAACCGCTTAACTCCACGGCAAAATGTCAATCTAGAAGAAGTTCTGGGTGTCAAGGTGATTGACCGTATGCAGTTGATTTTGGATATCTTTGCCATGCGGGCTCGTAGCCACGAAGGGAAACTTCAAGTGCATTTGGCCCAGCTTAAGTACCTCTTACCTCGCTTGGTTGGTCAGGGAATTATGCTCAGCCGTCAGGCAGGGGGAATTGGTTCCCGTGGTCCAGGTGAGAGTCAGTTGGAACTGAACCGTCGTAGTGTTCGCAATCAAATCACAGATATCGAACGCCAGCTCAAGGTGGTAGAGAAAAATCGGGCGACAGTCAGAGAAAAACGCTTGGAGTCAAGCACCTTTAAGATTGGCTTGATTGGCTACACCAATGCTGGGAAATCAACCATCATGAACACCTTGACCAGTAAGACCCAGTATGAAGCAGACGAGCTCTTTGCGACCCTGGATGCGACGACCAAGAGCATCCATCTAGGGGGTAATCTTCAGGTTACCTTGACTGATACGGTTGGGTTTATCCAAGATTTGCCAACAGAATTGGTGTCCAGTTTTAAGTCAACCTTGGAAGAAAGCAAGCATGTGGATCTACTAGTTCATGTCATCGATGCCAGCAATCCTTACCACGAGGAGCATGAGAAAACAGTCCTCTCCATCATGAAAGACTTGAATATGGAGGATATTCCTCGTTTGACCCTTTATAATAAAGCGGATTTGGTTGAGGATTTCACGCCGACTCAAACGCCTTATGCCCTCATTTCTGCCAAGTCTGAGGATAGTCGTGAGCAGTTGCAAGCATTGTTTTTGGAGAAGATCAAGAATATTTTTGAAGTCTTTACCCTGCGCGTGCCTTTTTCAAAATCCTACAAGATTCATGATTTGGAAAGTGTGGCGATTCTTGAAGATTTTGACTACCAAGATGATGGAGAAGTGATTACAGGCTACATTTCCGAGAAAAATAAATGGAGGTTAGAGGAATTTTATGACTGATATTAAAACCTTGGCTCTAAAATATGGGGGCTATACAAGTCTGGATAAGGTCTATCTGGATCAGCTTCTAGCTGGCAAAACAGAGCAGGAGCAGTTAGCTCTCATCACACCTCCTCCGAGTGTAGTCAATGCCTACTTTGCAGAACTTTATCAGAAAAAGAGTCCTGAAGCTGCGACGGATTACTTTGCAGAACTCAGTCAGGAACTGAACCTCTACAATGCTGAGCCAAGTTTCACCTTTGAAAATAAGCCTTTTATTCGTCTTAATTTATCTGGCAAATCTTTTGGATTTTGCTATGAGAGTAAGGGTCTGGGGCGGATCTTCTCTGAAAATGAAGAGGTAATCTCGGATGACTTGCTCTTTGAAATTGCGCAAATTTTCCCTCATCAACTCGTCTTTGAAGAATCTGGAAAGATTTACATGAAGGCTGTCGGAGATGAGAAAGTTGTTAGTGTGGAGAGTCTCACAGCTTTGACTGATTTGGAAAGTTTGGCAGATGGTCGCAAACGACTCAAAGGCTACAGTCAAGAGGATTTACTGCAAGAAGCTGTTGCTTTTTCTGGCAGTCGCTATTTCCGATCGGAAAATCGCACAGCCATGTTATATATTGATTAATTAGAAAGTATCGAATGGATATTCAATTTTTAGGAACAGGGGCTGGTCAGCCCTCTAAAGCCCGCAACGTTTCAAGTCTCGCATTGAAACTCTTGGACGAGATTAACGAAGTCTGGCTCTTTGACTGTGGAGAAGGAACGCAAAATCGCATTCTGGAAACCACGATTCGACCACGGAAGGTCAGCAAAATCTTTATCACCCACCTGCATGGAGATCATATCTTTGGCTTGCCAGGATTCCTTTCTAGCCGTGCTTTTCAAGCTAATGAAGAGCAGACAGATTTGGACATTTATGGACCACAAGGGATCAAGTCATTTGTCTTAACCAGCCTTCGTGTGTCGGGTTCTCGTCTGCCTTATCGCATTCATTTTCATGAGTTTGACCAAGATTCTCTAGGGAAAATCCTTGAGACCGATAAATTCACAGTGTATGCAGAGGAGCTGGACCACACTATTTTCTGTGTCGGTTACCGTGTCATGCAAAAGGATTTAGAAGGAACCTTGGATGCTGAAAGACTTAGGGCTGCTGGTGTTCCATTTGGTCCGCTTTTTGGAAAAATCAAAAACGGTCAGGACGTTGTTCTAGAAGACGGAACTGAAATCAAAGCTGCTGACTATATCTCAGCGCCACGTCCAGGTAAGATTATCACCATTCTGGGCGACACCCGAAAAACCAATGCCAGTGTGCGTCTAGCTGTCAATGCAGATGTTCTTGTCCATGAGTCGACTTATGGCAAGGGAGATGAAAAAATTGCTCGCAATCACGGTCACTCAACCAATATGCAGGCAGCACAAGTAGCGGCTGAAGCAGGTGCCAAACGCCTCCTACTAAATCATATCAGTGCTCGTTTCCTCTCAAAAGATATCAGCCAGCTCAAGAAAGATGCAGCAACTGTTTTTGAGAATGTCCATGTGGTCAAAGATCTGGAAGAGGTTGAGTTATAATGTTTCAGGTTCATTAAGAGGGAAATAAGATGACTGTTGAAAATCGTTTATTGGATAAAGCAGATTGGTATTTTGAAAATGCATTAACCAACTACTTGCACAGCTATCAATTACAAAAAGAAGAGCTAACTCAAAAAGATTATCGGGAGATTTATCGTTGGGCTGCGAATCATATCGGTTTTTTCGTTACTTGGCTCATCCAGCATGATGCCAAAGAAATGATGTCTCCTGATGAAGAAACGGTATTCCAAAGTATAAAAAAAGAGCAAACTTTGGGTGTTGATTATCTTTTAGACTGGTACGATGGTAAACTGGGAACGATGGATATTACAAAGGATTTTCAGGCTTTTGTAAATGACTATTATGAACATCAGTATATGGATGATTATTCCGAATTTGTAGTCAATGACTTGTATGACTTGCCTTTAGAATTTTTAGGTAGCTGGGAGGATTATCATCTGTTTGCTCCTGTCATTGATCAAGCCTATGCTCATTATTTAGCTGGAAAAAGATTTCATTAATTGACCAAAACTTTGAAAGGAATAGAGATGCGCACCATCATCATCACTGGGGCTAGCGGTGGCTTAGCCCAAGAAATGGTCAAACTCTTGCCAAATGACCAACTCATCTTACTAGGTAGAAACAAGGAAAAATTAGCTCAACTCTACGGAAATCAACCTAATGTGGAATGGATTGAAATCGACATTACTGATGACTCAGCCATAGAAGCTCTGGTAGCTGACCTCTATCTCCGTTATGGCAAGATTGATGTCTTGATTAACAACGCTGGTTACGGGATTTTTGAGGAATTTGACCAGATTTCTGATCAAGACATTCATCAGATGTTTGAGGTCAATACCTTTGCTCTGATGAATCTGTCTCGTCGTCTTGGAGCTCGCATGAAAGAAAATCGAAAAGGCCATATCATCAATATCGTCAGCATGGCAGGTTTGATAGCGACTAGCAAGTCCAGTCTCTATTCGGCGACCAAGTTTGCGTCTATTGGATTTTCAAACGCTTTGCGCCTCGAACTGATGCCCTATGGTGTCTATCTAACGACGGTTAATCCAGGACCGATTCGTACTGCCTTTTTTGACCAGGCAGACCCAGATGGGACCTACCTCAAGTCGGTTGACCGCTTTCTCTTAGAACCAGATGCAGTCGCTAGAAAGATTGTCAGAATCATAGGAAAAAACAAACGGGAACTCAATCTCCCAGTTTTGTTGAACCTAGCCCATAAGTTTTATACCCTCTTTCCCAAGTTAGCTGATAAGTTGGCAGGGGAGACTTTTAATTATAAGTAAAAAAGTTCCTTACAAAAGGAACTTTTTTTATACTATTTAACTGAGTGTCAAAAATTTGTTTGTTTTTTTGTTCTAAATCTACATTCACTTTTTTCGAATCTTCTACAAATTTTAGAAAAAACAATCAAAAATATGATTTTTTGTGTTTAGGATATTGAAAATTCCTATATTATTTTATAAAATAAGGGTAAAAGGCTATGAAAAAGTAATACGCTTACAAGAAAATGGAAGCGGTTACTAAAGGAGGACTTTATGGAAAAAGGCCATTGGAATCGTAAAAGAGTCTACAGCATTCGTAAGTTTGCCGTAGGCGCTTGCTCTGTCATGATTGGAACCTGTGCGGTTCTATTTGGAGGAAGTGTCATTGGAGAATCACCAGTTTTCGCGGATGAAACTCCTATCACCCACACTGTGGAACAAGCAAAAGAGGAAAGTCCGGCAGTGGTGGAAAAAGAAAATCAAGCTGTAGCAGAGCACAAGGATGCTGCAAGTGTCGATCAAAGTCAAGCCACTCCAATTGAAGCAAGCAAACCCGAGAAGAAAGAAGAGGAACCTGTAGCTCCAAAAGAGGAGAAGGCGTCTCTAAAACCTGAAGAAACAGATCCAAAGGTAGAATCTCAAGCTTCAAGTCAGGAAAAGCCTGTCAAGGAAGAGTTGAAAGCTGCGACAAATGAAGAAGTGAATCAAATGATTGAAGATAGAAAAGTGGATTTTAATCAAAATTGGCACTTTAAACTCAATGCGAATCCTAAAGAAGCTGTGAAATCAGATGCCGATGTATCAACATGGCAAAAATTGGATCTCCCACACGATTGGAGTATCTTTAACGATTTTGACCATCAGTCACCTGCCCAAAACGAGGGTGGACAGCTCAATGGTGGTGAAGCTTGGTATCGCAAGACCTTTAAACTTGATGAAAAAGATCTCAAGAAAAATGTTCGTGTCACCTTTGATGGTGTCTACATGGATTCTCAAGTCTATGTCAATGGCCAGTTAGTGGGGCATTATCCAAATGGTTATAACCAGTTCTCATACGATATCACCAAATACCTTCACAAAGATGGTCGTGAGAATGTGATTGCTGTCCATGCGGTTAACAAACAGCCAAGTAGCCGTTGGTACTCAGGTAGTGGTATCTACCGTGATGTAACCTTGCAAGTGACTGATAAGGTTCATGTTGAAAAAAATGGAACAACTATCTTAACACCAAAACTAGAACAACAGCAACATGGTAAGGTTGAAACTCATGTAGCCAGCAGAATTGTCAATACAGACGATAAAGACCATGAACTAGTGGCAGAGTATCAAATCGTTGAACGTGGTGGTCAGGCTGTAACAGGCTTGGTTCGTACAGCGAGCCGTACCTTGAAAGCACATGAGTCAACAAGTCTTTATGCGATTTTAGAAGTTGAACAACCAAAACTCTGGACAGTTTTAAATGATAAACCTGCCTTGTACGAATTGATTACGCGTGTTTACCGTGACGGTCAATTGGTTGATGCTAAGAAAGATTTGTTTGGTTACCGTTACTATCATTGGACTCCAAATGAAGGATTCTCTTTGAATGGTGAACGCATTAAATTCCATGGTGTTTCCTTGCACCATGACCACGGAGCGCTTGGAGCAGAAGAAAATTATAAAGCAGAATACCGTCGTCTCAAACAAATGAAGGAGATGGGCGTTAACTCCATCCGTACAACTCATAACCCTGCAAGTCCACAGACATTGCAAATCGCAGCAGAACTTGGTTTGCTGGTTCAGGAAGAGGCTTTTGATACGTGGTATGGTGGCAAGAAACCATATGACTACGGACGTTTCTTTGAAAAAGATGCCACTCACCCAGAAGCTAGAAAAGGTGAAAAATGGTCTGACTACGATCTTCGTACCATGGTCGAAAGAGATAAAAATAACCCAGCTGTCTTCATGTGGTCTATCGGAAACGAAATCGGTGAAGCCAATGGTAATGCTCATTCTCTTGCAACGGTTAAACGCTTAGTAAAAGTGATTAAAGATGTTGATACTACACGTTATGTTACCATGGGAGCAGATAAGTTCCGCTTTGGTGATGGTAGCGGTGATCATGAGAAAATTGCTAATGAACTGGATGCAGTTGGTTTCAACTATTCAGAAGATAACTACAAGAAACTTCGTGCGAAACATCCAAACTGGTTGATTTACGGTTCTGAAACATCTTCAGCTACCCGTACACGTGGAAGTTACTATCGCCCTGAACAGGAATTGAAACATAGTAACGGACCTGAGCGTCATTACGAACAGTCTGACTATGGTAATGACCGAGTTGGCTGGGGTAAAACGGCAACAGATTCATGGACGTTTGACCGTGACAACGCTGGCTATGCTGGACAGTTTATCTGGACAGGTACGGACTATATCGGTGAACCTACACCATGGCACAACCAAAACCAAACTCCCGTTAAGAGCTCTTACTTTGGTATCGTAGATACAGCCGGTATTCCAAAACATGACTTCTACCTCTACCAAAGTCAATGGGTTTCTGTCAAGAAGAAACCAATGGTGCACCTCCTTCCTCACTGGAACTGGGAGAATAGAGACTTGGCCTCTAAAGTAGAAGATGCACAAGGAAAGATTCCAGTTCGCGCTTACTCTAATGCTGCAAGTGTTGAATTGTTCTTGAACGGTCAATCTCTCGGTGTTAAAAAGTTCAACAAAAAACAAACTAGTGATGGTCGTACCTACCAAGAAGGTGCCAATGCTAAGGAACTCTATCTTGAGTGGAAGGTTGCTTACCAACCAGGTACCTTAGAAGCAGTAGCTCGTGATGAAGCTGGTAAAGAAATTGCACGTGACAAGATTACCACTGCAGGTCAACCTGCAGGTGTTCGTCTCATCAAGGAAGAACACGCAATCGCTGCAGATGGAAAAGACTTGACTTACATCTACTATGAAATCGTAGACAGTGAAGGAAATGTGGTACCAACTGCTAATAATCTGGTTCGCTTCCAATTACATGGCCAAGGTCAACTTGTCGGTGTAGATAATGGGGAACAAGCCAGCCGTGAACGCTACAAGGCACAACCAGATGGTTCTTGGATTCGCAGAGCCTTTAACGGTAAAGGGGTTGCCATTGTTAAATCAACTGAGCAAGCAGGTAAATTCACACTGACAGCTCATTCAGATCTCTTGAAATCGGACCAAGTCACTGTCTTTACAGGTAAGAAAGAAGGACAAGAAAAGACTGTTTTAGGTACAGAAGTACCAAAAGTACGTACTGTTATTGAGAAAGAGCCAAAAATGCCGAAGACAGTCGGTTTTATCTACAGTGATGGCAGTCGTGAAAAACGTCCAGTCACTTGGTCTTCAGTTGATGTGAGCCAAGCAGGAGTTGTGACTGTTAAAGGTATGGCAGACGGACGCGAAGTTGAGGCCCGTGTCGAAATTCTAGCAATCGCAAATGAGCTTCCAACTGTTAAGCGTGTTGCTCCAGGAACAGACTTGAGCGCTGTTGACAAATACGTTTCTATTGCTGTTACGGATGGAAGCGTACAAGAATACGAAGTTGATAAGTGGGAGATTGCGGAAGCAGATAAAGCTAAACTGTCAGTTGCAGGATCACGTATTCAAATGACTGGTCAACTGGGTGGTGAGACTATTCACGCTACCCTTGTGGTAGAAGAAGGTAATCCTGCGGCTCCTGCAGTACCAAATGTAACTGTTGGTGGCGAATCTGTCACTGGTCTTACTACTCAAAATCCAATGCAATATCGAACTCTTGCTTACGGTGCATCCTTGCCAGAAGTTGTAGCAAGTGCTGAAAATGCAGCTGTTACTGTAGTCCAAGCAAGTGCAGCAAACGGCATGCGTGCAAGCATCTATGTTCAACCAAAAGATGGTGGACCTCTTCAAACCTATGCAATTCAATTCCTTGAAGAAGCACCGAAAATTGACCACTTGAGCTTACAAGTAGAGCAAGTTGACGGTCTTAAAGAAGACCAAACAGTGAAATTGTCTGTACTCGCTCACTATCAAGACGGAACACAAGCAGTTTTACCAGCTGATAAAGTAACCTTCTCTACAAGTGGTGAAGGGGAAGTCGCGGTTCGTAAAGGAATGCTTGAGTTACATAAGCCAGGAGCAGTCACTCTGAAAGCGGAATATGAGGGAGCTAAAGGCCAAGTTGAACTCACTATCCAAGCCAATACTGAGACGAAGGTTGCGCAATCGATCCGTCCAGTAAATGTAGTGACAGACTTGCATCAAGAACCTACTCTTCCAACAACAGTAACGGTTGAGTATGACAAAGGTTTCCCTAAAACTCATAAAGTCACTTGGCAAGCTATTCCAAAAGAAAAACTCGATCACTATCAAACCTTTGAAGTTCTAGGTAAAGTTGAAGGACTTGACCTTGAGGCGCGTGCAAAAGTCTCTGTAGAAGGCATCGTTTCAGTTGAAGAAGTCAGTGTGACGACCCCAATCGCAGAAGCGCCTCAATTACCAGAAAGCGTTCGTACCTACGATTCAAATGGTCACGTTTCATCAGCTAAGGTTACTTGGGATGCGATTCAATCTGACCAATACGCCAAGGAAGGTGTCTTTACAGTTAATGGTCGTCTAGAAGGTACGCAATTAACAACTAAACTTCATGTTCGCGTATCTGCTCAAACTGAGCAGGGTGCAAATATTTCTGACCAATGGACCGGTTCAGAATTGCCACTGGCCTTTGCTTCAGACTCAAATCCAACTGATCCTGTTTCAAATGTCAACGATAAATTGATTTCCTTTAATGATCGCCCAGCTAACCGTTGGACAAACTGGAACCGTAGTAATCCAGAAGCTTCAGTTGGTGTCCTATTCGGAGATTCAGGTATTTTGAGCAAACGTTCAGTTGATAATCTAAGTGTCGGATTCCACGAAGACCACGGAGTTGGTGTACCGAAGTCTTATGTGATTGAATATTATGTCGGTAAGACCGTTCCAACAGCCCCTAAAAACCCTAGCTTTGTAGGTGAGGAAAACCATGCCTTTAATGATCCTGCAAACTGGAAAGAGGTAAGCAATCTCAAAGCACCAGCTCAATTAAAAGCTGGAGAAATGAATCATTTCAGCTTTGACAAGGTTGAAACCTATGCGGTTCGCATTCGTATGGTTCGACTTGATAGCAAGAAAGGAACGTCTATCACAGAAGTACAAATTTTTGCGAAACAAGTCGCAGCAGCTAAACAAGGACAAACGAGAATCCAAGTTTACGGTAAAGACTTAGCGAACTTCAACCCTGATTTGACAGACTACTACCTTGAGTCTGTAGATGGAAAAGTTCCTGCAGTAACAGCAAGTGTTAGCAACAATGGTCTCGCTACCGTCGTTCCAAGTGTTCGTGAAGGAGAGCCAGTCCGTGTCATCGCGAAAGCTGAAAATGGCGACATCCTAGGAGAATACCGTCTACACTTTACAAGCAATAAAGATTTGCTCTCTCGTAAACCAGTTGCTGCGGTCAAACAAGCTCGCTTGCTACAAGTAGGACAACCACTTGAATTGCCAACTAAGGTTCCGGTTTACTTCACAGGTAAAGACGGTTACGAAACAAAAGACTTGGCAGTTGAATGGGAAGAAGTTCCAGCAGAAAATCTGACAAAAGCAGGTCAATTTACCGTTCGAGGTCGTGTCCTTGGTAGTGATCTTGTTGCTGAGTTCACTGTACGAGTGACAGACAAACTTGGTGAAGCTCTTTCAAATAACCCAGAGTATGATGAAAATAGTAACCGCGCCTTTGCTTCAGCCACTAACGACATTGATAGAAACTCCCATGACCGTGTGGACTATCTCAATGACGGAAATCATTCAGAAAATCGTCGTTGGACAAACTGGTCTCCAACACCATCTTCTAATCCAGAAGTATCAGCAGGTGTGATCTTCCGTGAAAATGGTAAGATTGTAGAACGGACTGTAGCGCAAGCCAAACTTCATTTCTTTGCAGATAGTGGTACAGATGCACCATCTAAACTCGTTTTGGAACGTTATATTGGCCCAGAGTTTGAAGTGCCAACCTACTATTCAAACTACCAAGCCTACGATGCAGCCCATCCATTCAACAATCCAGAAAATTGGGAAGCTGTTCCTTATCGTGCGGATAAAGACATCGCAGCTGGTGATGAAATCAACGTAACATTTAAAGCTGTCAAAGCCAAAGCCATGAGATGGCGTATGGAGCGTAAAGCAGACAAGAGCGGTGTTGCGATGATTGAGATGACCTTCCTTGCACCAAGTGAATTGCCTCAAGAAAGTACCCAATCAAAGATTCTTGTCGATGGAAAAGAGCTTCCTGACCTCGCTGAAGATCGTCAAGACTACCAAATCACCTATAAAGGTCAACGTCCAAAAGTCTCAGTCGAAGAAAGTAATCAAGTAGCTTCAACAGTTGTAGATAGCGGAGACGATAGCCTTCCAGTACTTGTTCGCCTTGTTTCAGAAAGTGGAAAACAAGTCAAGGAATACCGTATTCAGTTGACTAAGGAAAAACCAGTTTCTGAGAAGACTGTTGCTGCTGTACAAGAAGATCTTCCAAAACTCGAATTTGTTGAAAAAGATTTGGCCTATAAGACAGTTGAGAAAAAGGATTCAACACTGTATCTAGGTGAAACTCGTGTAGAACAAGAAGGAAAAGTTGGTAAGGAACGGATCTTCACAGCGGTTAATCCTAGTGGAAGTAAGGAAGAAAAACTTCGCGAAGTGGTAGAGGCTCCGACAGACCGCATCGTCTTGGTCGGAACAAAACCAGGAACCTCTCTTCCAGAAGACGAAGTGAAGAACCTTGTCCTCGACAGACCCGAACTTATAGTCGAAGAAGAAATCATTGACTTCAAGGTTCAGGAGCGTAAGTCTGATAAGTTGTACCTAGGAGAAACTCGTGTCCTACAAGAAGGTCAAAAAGGTATTCGTCTTCACTTGATTGAAGTGGAAAATGGAAAACGTCAGCTTAAAGAAACTTACGATAAAGTCGCTGCTCAAGATCGTATAGTAGAAGTTGGCACTAAACCAGGAACTTCTCTTCCAGAAGATGAAGTGAAGAACCTAGTCCTTAACAGACCAGAACTTGTAATCGAAGAAGAAACAATTGATTTCAAGGTTCAGGAACAAAAGAATGATCAGCTTCCAGCGGGTCAAACTCGTGTTCTCCAAGAAGGTCAAAAAGGTATCCGTGTTCACTTGATCGAAGTTGAAAATGGCAAGCGAACTGAAAAAGAAAGCTATGATAAAGTCATGGCTCAAGATCGCATTGTAGAAGTTGGTACGGCTAGTGAAACAACTAAACCAGTACCTCAAGAATCTACAAAACCACAAGTATCAGAAAAAGCAGATACAAAAGAAATTGCTTCAAGTGAAGCTAGTCAAGCTCAAGAAGAACAGTTACCAAATACAGGAAGTGCAGAAAGTCAAGCAGCCCTAGCAGCAGGCCTAGCTCTTCTTGGTTTGAGTGCAGGTCTAGTGGCCACTAAAGGCAAAAAAGAAGACTAGAATGAATCAGTATTTCTTCTAATTGTATCTCAGAAAGACCAGGGAAACCTGGTCTTTTTAATAGGTAGAAGCATTCTCTCTAGAACAATTTAACGTTTATGAAATCAGATAACCAAAATGATAAAAACACTATCTGGTATCGAAAACAAGGTGAACTTATTTTTAAAAAAATAGCGGTAAAATATACCAGTTTCTGTTTCGATGATAGGAGAAAACGATACAATAAATTGATGGGGAATTCGATAAGAAAATATGAATTTTAAATAGTAAAATAAATTTTAAAAAATGTTTGATGTTTCTAGCCTTTTTTTAAATAGTATGATAAAATATGAAAGTAATGTAGCTATCAATTTTTACTTGAAAAAGGGAAATGGTGATTAGTTGGGGACAATCAATTAGTTTACAATTACATTGTACATTTACAATTGAATATTATTAAGAAAGGAAGATTCAATGAACAAGAAAATAAGATCTTGGATTCAGATTCTTATTCTTTGTTTGGGAGTTATTCTCCAATCGTTTGCCCCTCTGACGCAAGTACATGCGACAGAGTATAATGATGTTATCACTAGTGTTGGTGTTGAAAACAGATCTGGTGAAGCTTTAACGCAAGGGTTGGATATTTGGCAAGAATTCCGTCTTACTGCAGATTTTGTTTTGCCAGATAATACGGTGCATGAAGGTGATACAACAACACTTCAATTGCCATCAGAGATTACATTTTCAAACTCTTCAGACATTGAATTACGAGATGCTTCTAACAATCTTGTAGCTACTGGTCGTTTAGATGCAGCTAGCAAAACAATTACTCTCACTTATACAAAATTTGTTGAGAATAATTCTGGCGTTAGGGGGAAATTCTTTGTCTATGTCCGAGTTGACCATGACGTTGTTTCAGAAGAAAAAGACGTTGATGTTAACGTTACAGTAGGCCATAGAGTTCTATTTGCAGGGAAAATCCGTTATAACGGCCCTCCAGGGAAATACGACTCTAAAATTGAAAAGAGTTCCTTCCAATACAAGGATGACGAGAAAAATGTAATCCGTTATAACATTACTGTAAACCGCAATATGGCGAACTACAGTGATGTCACTATCAAAGATGCTTTCTCTTCTCCAAATATGATATTCCTACCAGATACTTTTCGTATTTATAAAGTAAACTGGAGCTGGAATAACGGAGACTGGAAATGGTCCGATGCTCAGGATATGACTGAAACCTTTAAAAACCAACTAGTGGTAAATGCGAATAGTGATGGTTTCACCCTTCCTTTAGGAGATACTAATGGTTTTGGTTATATGATCGAGTATCGAGCTAAAGCGAATTACGATCTTGTTGATGGAGAGGAAATTACGAACGTAGCTAACATGAGTTACAATGGTAGTGAGAATGAACAATCAACTAGCACGCGTATTTACCAGATTGCAGGTGGTGTTGCGGAAGGATATGTTTTCACCATTAAAATTCATAAGGTAGACGAAGCAGGCCAACCTTTACAAGGTGCAGTTTTTGAAGTGATTCGTGATCGTAACCAAGCCGTTGTTGGACGATTGACAACAGATTCTGATGGTAACGCTAGTGTAGGCAAATTGTTGCGAGACAACTATACAATTCGTGAAGTAACTGCTCCTCTTGGCTATGACAAATTAACTGAAGATATTAAAATTTCTCCAGATGAGTTTGGTTCAGACAAATCAGTAGAACGTCGAATTGAAAATAAGAAGACACCTCCGAAGACACCAACTGAGAAAGAGATTACTTTCAAAAAGGTGGATCCAAATGGAAAAGAAATTCCAGGAGCGGAACTGAAAATCTATAGTGGAGATCGTGTAAGACCAGAAGCTCCACCTGTAGCAGACTGGACAACAGAAGCTAATACTTCTAAAGTGATTAAATTAGCTCCTGGTACCTATACTCTAACAGAGTCCGTTGCTCCAGATGGGTATCAGTATGTTGATGATGTTACCTTCACGGTCAATGCTGATGGTTCTATTACAATTGTCAAAAAAGGTACAACAGATACTGTCGTAACAACTGGTTCTGTTTTGTCAATCACTGACAAAGAAGATACAACTCCAAAGGCGATTACCTTCAGTAAGGTAAACCTTGGAGGAAATGAAATCGCTGGTGCACAGATTAAGATCTACAAGGGCGAAAAAGCTGAAGGTACAGCCGTAGAAAGCTGGACTTCAACTGACCAACCTAAGCAATTGAATCTTGAACCTGGTATCTACACTTTCCATGAGGAAGCAGCCCCAACTGGCTACCTCAAAGTAACGGATATCACTTTCCAAGTTAAACCTAACGGTACTGTTGAAGTGACAAAAGTAGGTGAAAAAGATTCTAAAGGTGAAGACAATCGTGTTGTAGCCCAAAATTCAACTCTGACAGTTACTGATAAAGATGACGATGTAGCTCGTAAAATCACGTTCAGTAAAATTAGTCTTGGTGGGGTTGAAATCGCAGGAGCACAAATCAAGATCTTCAAAGGCGATAAGGCAGAAGGTACAGCTGTAGAAAGCTGGACTTCAGAAGCTGGTAAGTCTAAAGAATTGAACTTGGCCCCAGGTACTTACACCTTCCATGAGGAAGCAGCCCCAACTGGATACCTCAAAGTAACGGATATCACTTTCCAAGTTAACTATGATGGAACAGTTAAAGTGACGAATGTTGGTACTAAGGATGCTAAAGGCGAGGACAATACAGTCGTAACCGATGGTTCAACAATCAAAGTCACTGATAAAGATGATGATAGTCCACGTAAGATTACCTTCAGTAAGGTTAGCCTTGGTGGTACAGAAATCGCAGGAGCACAAATCAAGATCTACAAGGGCGATAAGGCAGAAGGTACAGCTGTAGAAAGCTGGACTTCAGAAGCTGGTAAGTCTAAAGAATTGAACTTGGCCCCAGGTACTTACACCTTCCATGAGGAAGCAGCCCCAACTGGATACCTCAAAGTAACGGATATCACTTTCCAAGTTAACTATGATGGAACAGTTAAAGTGACGAATGTTGGTACTAAGGATGCTAAAGGCGAGGACAATACAGTCGTAACCGATGGTTCAACAATCAAAGTCACTGATAAAGATGATGATAGTCCACGTAAGATTACCTTCAGTAAGGTTAGCCTTGGTGGTACAGAAATCGCAGGAGCACAAATCAAGATCTACAAGGGCGATAAGGCAGAAGGTACAGCTGTAGAAAGCTGGACTTCAGAAGCTGGTAAGTCTAAAGACTTGAATTTGTCTCCAGGCACTTACACCTTCCATGAGGAGGCCGCTCCAACAGGCTACCTCAAAATAACCGACATCACTTTCCAAGTCAAACATGATGGTACAGTGGAAGTGACCAACGTTGGTGAGAAAGACTCTAAGGGTGAAGAAAACAAAGTTGCCACAAACGGCTCAACTGTAACTGTGACCGACAAAGATGATGACCTTCCACGTAAGATTACCTTCAGTAAGGTTAGCCTTGGTGGAACAGAAATCGCAGGTGCAGAGATTAAGATCTATAAAGGCGACAAGGCAGAAGGCACAGCCGTAGAAAGCTGGACATCTGAAGCTGGTAAGTCTAAAGACTTGAATTTGTCTCCAGGCACTTACACCTTCCATGAGGAAGCAGCTCCAACCGGTTACCTCAAAGTAACGGACATCACTTTCCAAGTCAAACATGATGGCACAGTGGAAGTGACCAACGTTGGTGAGAAAGACTCTAAAGGTGAAGAAAACAAAGTCGTTACCAACGGCTCAACTGTAACTATAACCGATAAAGACGATGACCTTCCACGTAAGATTACCTTCAGCAAGGTTAGCCTTGGTGGAACAGAAATCGCAGGCGCTCAAATCAAGATCTACAAGGGCGACAAGGCAGAAGGCACAGCCGTAGAAAGCTGGACTTCAGAAGCTGGTAAGTCTAAAGATCTTAACTTGGCTCCAGGTACTTACACCTTCCATGAGGAAGCAGCTCCAACCGGTTACCTCAAAGTAACGGACATCACTTTCCAAGTCAAACATGATGGCACAGTGGAAGTGACAAACGTTGGTGAGAAAGACTCTAAGGGTGAAGAAAACAAAGTTGCCACAAACGGTTCAACTGTAACTGTAACTGATAAAGATGATGACCTACCACGTAAGATTACCTTCAGCAAGGTAAATCTAGCGGGTGAAGAAATCGCGGGTGCTCAAATCAAGATCTACAAGGGCGATAAGGCAGAAGGCACAGCCGTAGAAAGCTGGACATCTGAAGCTGGTAAGTCTAAAGATCTCAACTTGGCCCCAGGTACTTACACCTTCCATGAGGAAGCAGCCCCAACTGGATACCTCAAAGTAACGGACATCACTTTCCAAGTCAAACATGATGGCACAGTGGAAGTGACAAATGTTGGTGAAAAAGACTCTAAAGGTGAAGAAAACAAAGTTGCCACAAACGGTTCAACTGTAACTGTAACTGATAAAGATGATGACCTTCCACGTAAGATCACCTTCAGCAAGGTAAATCTAGCGGGTGAAGAAATCGCGGGTGCAAAAATCCAAATTTTCCGTGGAGAAAAAGTTGCAGGTAGTCCTGTGGCTGAATGGACTTCAAAAGCCAATCAATCACATGTACTTGATTTGACTCCAGGAGTATATACTTTCCATGAAGAAGCCGCTCCAACTGGATACTTAGCAGTAACAGATATTACATTCCAAGTTAACTACGACGGAACTGTAACAGTGGTAAATGCTAGTGGAAATCAGGTTGAGTTTAAGGATGGTAAGTTAGTAGTAACGGACCAAACTGAACCAGAAAATCCTAACCTACCAAACACTGGAAGTGAATCTGGACAAGCTGCATTAGCAGCAGGTTTAGCTCTTCTAGCTTTAGGTGCAGGTCTTGTAGCAACTAAACGAAGAAAAGAAGACTAATCTCATTTAGTAGCCAATAAGTACAGTAAAGAAAGATCAGGGATAACCCCCTGGTCTTTTTTCTATGATTCAGAATAATGAAATATGATAAATTAAACTATTTACCAGTATGGTATATGACTATTGCTAAATCTCTTCCGATTTTTACTTATATAAAATAGTTTGGATAATTATTAAGGTGTATCAAACTTATAAATAAATGGAATGTTTTGTGCAATGTTTCTTTCTGTTTGTGTAAAAGAGAAGTTGTTCGTATGTGTACACTAAACTTAAAGAAACTTCAGTGTGATGAAAGAATTAATTTTTATGACAGTAATTTTACACTGTGTCAACATTTTCAAAAGGCAATAACCTCATAATATTACAAAAAAAGTTAATTTTGTTTTATAATGAAATTAAAGGAAATTTCTATATTAAGTACAGAACAAATACGATAAGTATTGTACTCACATATAGTTATGAAATATGTTAATATGATGTAGTTTAATTAATAACTCTCATGTATTTCAATAAGTCTGAAAGGAGATGAGTATTGGGAATCTATTATCAGAGTTGGTCGTTTTAATGTTTTCGGTAATTTAGAAAGGAAGATTATGAAGAACAAGAAATTTTGGTTACCCATCCTAACCTCTCTGGCCTGTTTGCTAGGGATGATCTTTGCTCCAAATTCAGTTCAAGCAAAGGAACTGAAGAACGTTATCAGTAATATTGGAATTTGGGAGGTTGATAATGGTAGATTTATAAAACCGGATGCGAATGGTGTTTATACTCTGTCTCCTGAGCATAATGATTACCCGAACTACAAGTTTATCGTAGATTATGATTTAAGTGCTTACGATGGTAAGTTGGAGGATGGTGACACCTTTACATTCACCGTTCCAGGTCCTTTGTCAGTTAGAGAGGAAACTTTTGATCTAAAGGACAAGGAAACAGACCTTGTTATAGGAGAAGCAAAAATTGTGTCAAATGGTGATAATAATGGTGGAAAGGCTACAATTACCCTAAAAAATTTAAAAACTTACCTAGAGAAGAAGAAGGGAATCTACGTTCAGAATGTTAGAGGAAGCTTCTATCTTGGATTTAGTTCTAAGAATGAACTAAGTGAGCAAACACTACGCTTTGAAAAGACAGAAACAATAAATGAAATTACTTATCAAATCAGGGTTGGTCGAAGAGGTGAGGTTGATTATTCTGAAGGGATTGGCAAAGCCAACTTTAGTAAATATCATGGATTAATTAGTAAGGAAGCCTGGACCTCAAAAGCTTTAAATAAGAGTGGTCAATATCTTCATACGTGGTATGTTAGGGTCAATCCAAAGCAAGCTTCATATGATAAAATTGAGATTCATGATTGGGTCGATCCAAATTCGTCACCAATGCAAATGATTCCAGAATCTCTCAGTGTTATAGCAGGTTGGTATAACAAAGTATACTACATGAAAGACGAGGTAGTTTTAGAAGCTGGTAAAGATTACGAAATTAAGTGGAATAATTCTTATACAGAATTCACCATTATCATTAACAACGCTTCTTCTATCGTAGCTAAAAATGGAAAACCAGCAGCTTTTCGAATTGGTTATAAAACGAGCGCTCCAGGAGATGGTACAAAAGTACTGAATAATGTCGAAGTAAAAGCCAATGATAAAAAACTGGAGTATCAAGATTATAGTAATAAGACGGTACTTCAGCAGATTGGTAATTCTGTTGTGGCCTCAGGAGGAACTATACAATTAGAGACAGCTTACCGTATCATTCTTTATAAGGTGGACGAGCTGACTCATGACCGTCTAAAAGGAGCAAAATTCAAGATTACTCCTCCGGCAGGAGCTACGGCTAAAGAAGAAATTGTAACGACAAATGATGACGGAATTGCTGAATCATCTATTTACTCAGAAAGTGATATCAAGAAAGGGAACTTTACGGTAACCGAAATTGAGGCTCCTGAGGGATATGAGTTGAATCCTACTCCATTTGAGATGACTGTTGGACAAGATGGAGCTATCAAAACAGTTACAAATAAACGTAGCAAAGTTAAAGTTAAGATTAAAGCTAATAAAAAACTTACAGGACGTGAGTTGAAGGCTGAAGAGTTTGAATTCACTTTAACAGACCAAGATGGTAAGGTGAAAGAAACTGTGAAGAATGACAAAGACGGAAACATTGCTTTCTCAGAATTGGAATTTGACAAAGCAGGGACTTATACCTTTAAAATTGCTGAAAAAGCTGGCAGTGATACAAGCATCAAGTACGACACTAAAACTGTCACGGCTACAGTTACTGTAGTAGATAAGGGCAAAGGTGCACTTGAAGCAACTGTTTCTTACGATGACGAAAAAGCTTTCGAGAATACTTACACTCCAGCAAAAACGGAAGTTTCTGTTAAGAAAGTATGGAAGGACGTGAACAACCAAGATGGTAAACGCCCATCTTCTGTCACAGTTAAATTGCTTGCAGATGGTCAAGATACTGGTAAAACACTTGAATTGACTGAAGCAAATGGTTGGGCTGGAAGCTTCAAAGACCTTGATGCTGATAAAGGCGGAACACCTATTAAGTACACAGTAGTAGAAGTAACTGTTGCTGGTTATACTGCTGAAATTACTGGTGATGCTGCATCAGGATTCACCATCACAAATAGCTATTCACCAGAAACAGTTGATGTAAAAGCAACTAAGAACTGGGATGACGCGAATAACCAAGACGGCAAACGTCCGACTAAGATTACAATCAATCTTTTAGCAGACGGTGAGAAAGTAGCATCGAAAGAGGTTCAAGCAGCCGCAGACGGAACTTGGACTGCTACATTCGAAAAATTAGCAAAATATAAAGCTGGTAAAGAAATCAAATACACTGTAACAGAAGAAGCCGTAGCAGAATACGAAGCGACTATTACAGACTTTACCATCACAAACAAATATGCTCCTAAAGAAATTGACTACAAGGTAACAAAAGTATGGAAGGACGCGAACAACCAAGACGGCAAGCGTCCTGAGTCCGTAACGGTTCAACTTTATAAAAAAGTAGGAAATGCAGATCCAGTAGCCGTTGAAGGTAAGAAATTGACCTTAACAGCTAAGGATAAGACTGACGATAACACTTGGGTAGCATCCTTCACCAATCTTCCACAATACGAAGCTGGAAAAGAAATCACCTATTCTATCAAGGAAGTGGATGTACCAGCTGGTTACGAAGCCTCTGTGACTGGTCAGGTCGTGACAAACACTCACACACCAGAAACAGTTGTTCTTTCAGGAACTAAGGTGTGGAAAGATAACAACAACCAAGACGGCAAACGTACAACATCTGTGAAAGTTCAAATTCTTAACGGCGACAAGGTTGTTCAAGAAATTGAAGTTTCAGAAAAAACTGGCTGGAAGTTCGAATCTAAAAAACTTCCTAAGTATGAGAATGGTAAGGAAATCAAGTACACTGTCAAAGAAACTGCTATGACAGAATACAAAGCAACCATCACTACAGATAAGGATGGCAAGTACACCATTACCAACGAACATACTCCAGAGAAAACATCTGTAAAAGGTAAGAAGATCTGGAAAGATGAAGATAACAAAGATGGCATCCGTCCAGCATCTATCACCGTAAAACTTCTTGCAGATGGTAAGGAAACTGGTCAGACAGCTACAGTGTCAGAAACAAGTGGCTGGACTTATGAGTTTACAGGTCTTGATCGTTATCAAGAAGGTAAGGAGATTGCCTACACTGTTGAAGAAGTGAATGTTCCAGATGGTTATACAGCTTCAGTAGAAGGTTACAACATTACAAATACGCACACTCCTGAAAAACCAACACCTGGCAAACCAAATGAACCAGGTAAGCCTAAAAAAGGTGGGGAATTGCCTAATACAGGAAGCGAGTCTAACCAAGTGGCTCTAGTAGCTGGAATCGCCCTTCTTGGATTGGGAACAGGATTCTTGGCAAGACGCAAAAAAGAAGATTAAGTTTTTTAAACGGTATCTTTCACGAAATTTTGCAAGACAGTTTAAAAGTGGAAACAAGTGTCAATGGAAATTGGCACTTGTTTTTTTGTAACTGACCCTGGTTCTACTACCGGATACAAGTGGATAGTTGCCACTTACTGAAAAGCTATTATTTTTGCTACGAAATCCTCTATAATAGGTGACAAATAAAAAAGGAGATGTTGCATATGATTGAAACAAGATTACAAGATAAATTGAAGTCAGGTTTAAAGGTAGAAAATTTTCAAAAAGATGGCGATATCTATCTGTCTCTTAATCCAGATTATCTATCTGGAGATAATGCTAAATACATGACCATGTATAACCGTATGGCTCGCTGGTACGATATGAGTGAGAAATGGATAGGACCACTTCTCCACGGCAAAGCAATTGATAAGTTGAGAAGGGATCTGATGGAGGAAATAGAATGGAAAGATAATTTATCTGTTCTCTATGTCTCTATAGGGACTGGTCAAGACCTACGTTATATTCCTGAGACAATTGACCTGAAAAGTTTAGATTTTGTAGGGGTAGATATTTCTATCAGTATGCTAAAAAAATGCCAGAAATCTTGCGCTAAAAAGACCAATCTGCAACTTTTCCATGCTTGCGCGGAGGATCTCCCCTTTGCGGATAATAGTTTTGACATTGTCTACCATATTGGCGGAATCAATTTTTTCAATGATAAGGCCAAGGCTATGCAGGAAATGCTACGAGTGGCGAAGCCAGGGACTAAGATTTTAATTGCAGATGAGACGGCTGACTATGTGGATCAGCAATATAAGAAAAATCATTTTAGTAAGGATTATTTTAAAGATGCTACTGTTGATTTGAGTGAAATTGAGAATGCTGTTCCAAGCGAAGTTAAGGAAAAGGAAATGAAGCTTCTTTGGGATGGCAAATTCTACGCCTTGACATTTAGGAAATAAGAAAAAGTATTTTGGTAGAGCTTAGAAAGTAAGTATGAAGATAAAAATATTCCCTTAGACAGCTGTCTGAGGGAATGTTTTTTATGGGAGCATCATCAATTCGACAACCATAGAAATGTAGATGATTAAGGTAAGGAGAAAACCGGCTCTCCAGAAGAATTTGATGAATTTAGGGTAATAAAAACTTCGTTTTTTGACAAGGAAAAAGACTACAAGGAGGATTGCTAGGAGAGAAAGTGCGACTCCAAGTCGCGGTAGAAAGTTGTGGGTAAAAGCTTTAGCAGTAATCAGATAGTACTCGAATACCAAAAGTGGAAAAGCGAGATCCGCGAAATTAAATCCTATTTTCCTAAGTCCGAAAAGCTTGGTGACAATAAAGCAAACCACCAAGGTTAATATCAATAATAAAATAGATGCTATTTTCATTAAAATCATACCCATATTGTATCATAAAAAAACGCTAAAGGAAATGAGAAACAAGGGAATTTGTAGGAAAGTCAGGCTTTTGAGATTGTAGGTGTTTTTTGTTATAATGAAAGTTATGAAATCTTATAATACCTTGAATGATTATTATCGAAAACTTTTTGGAGAAAAGACTTTCAAAGTTCCTATTGATGCGGGATTTGACTGTCCAAATCGTGATGGAACTGTAGCTCATGGTGGTTGTACTTTTTGTACGGTTTCAGGTTCTGGAGATGCCATTGTGGCACCGGATGCCCCTATCCGTGAGCAATTTTATAAGGAAATTGACTTTATGCACCGCAAGTGGCCAGATGTTCAGAAGTACTTGGTTTATTTTCAAAATTTTACCAACACCCATGAAAAGGTGGAAGTCATCCGAGAACGTTATGAGCAGGCCATCAACGAGCCAGGTGTAGTTGGAATCAATATTGGAACACGGCCAGATTGTTTACCAGACGAAACTATCGAATATTTGGCTGAGTTGTCGGAGCGTATGCATGTGACGGTTGAATTGGGCTTGCAGACCACTTTTGAAGCAACCTCTGACTTGATTAACCGTGCCCATTCTTATGAATTGTATGTTGAAACAGTAAAACGCTTGAGAAAGTATCCCAAGATTGAGATTGTTTCCCATTTGATCAATGGTTTGCCCGGTGAGACTCATGAGATGATGATTGAAAATGTCCGTCGCTGTGTCACGGACAATGATATTCAAGGAATTAAGCTGCACTTGCTTCACCTCATGACCAATACACGGATGCAGCGAGATTACCACGAAGGACGTTTGCAACTGATGAGTCAGGACGAGTATGTCAAGGTCATTTGTGACCAGTTGGAAATCATTCCCAAGCATATCGTCATCCATCGAATTACAGGAGATGCACCGAGAGATATGTTGATTGGTCCTATGTGGAGCCTCAATAAATGGGAAGTGCTAAATGCTATTGAAACTGAGATGCGCCGTCGTGGAAGTGTGCAAGGATGCAAGGCTGTAAAACAGGAGTTTAAAAATGAAAAGACCACTTGAGATGGCACATGATTTTTTGGCGGGAGTTGTGACAAAAGAGGATATCGTAGTGGATGCGACTATGGGTAATGGCCACGATACGCTATTTTTAGCCAAGCTAGCCAAGCAAGTCTATGCCTTTGATATCCAGGAGCAGGCTTTGGAGAAAACCCAAGAGCGTTTGGAGCGGGCTGGAATGACAAATGCCCAGTTAATCTTGCAGGGTCATGAGACACTTGATCAATTTGTGACAGAAGCTAAGGCAGGGATTTTTAATCTGGGTTATCTGCCTTCTGCTGACAAATCCGTCATCACTCAACCTCAGACCACTATCGAAGCCTTAGAAAAGCTGTGTCATTTGCTTGTCAAAGGGGGACGGATTGCTATCATGATCTACTATGGTCATGAGGGAGGAGATACTGAGAGGGATGCTGTATTGGAGTTTGTTAGCCAGTTGAACCAACAAGAGTATACAGCTGCCATTTATCGGACTCTCAACCAAGTTAATAATCCACCGTTTTTAGTTATGATTGAAAAATTAGAAAGGTATAGACATGGATAAACAATACCTTCGTGAGAAGCTTGAGGCAATGCGCCAAAATTTTGTCGAGTCAACGCATCACGAGCGAGCAGTTGGGGTGCTCGACGAAGCACATATGAGCAAGAAAATGCTTAAAATTAAGAAAAAATTAGTGGCTCTTGAAATGGAACGATGCCAGAAAAAAATTGAGCACAAAGACTGTTCTAAGATTGATCAGAAAATTCAAGAGCAAAAGGAGATTTTTGAATCTTGTTGTAAAAAAGATTAAGGAGGAATTGTGTGGAATTACTCATTTACTTGATTCTATTTTTATTTGTCTTAATCATTTCAACTACGACCAATAAACTTCTGCCTTTTGTGCCCCTTCCTCTTGTACAAATCCTTTTGGGGATTGGGATTGGTTTATTTGTTCCCGATGCGGACTTTCATCTCAATACAGAGCTGTTTCTAGCCATGGTTATTGGTCCCTTACTTTTCCGGGAGGCAGAAGAAGCGGATATTACGTCCATTTTGAAGCATTGGCGGATTGTCGTCTTTCTGATCTTTCCTGTGATTTTTATCTCGACCTTAAGCTTGGGGGGCATGGCTCACTTCCTTTGGATGACTCTTCCTTTGGCGGCCTGTTTAGCAGTTGGAGCGGCACTTGGGCCAACAGATTTGGTTGCCTTCGCGTCTCTTTCTGAACGTTTTCGTTTTCCCAAACGGGTTTCCAATATCCTAAAAGGGGAAGGACTCTTAAATGACGCTTCTGGTTTGGTTGCCTTTCAGATGGCTCTGGCTGCTTGGACAACAGGAACCTTTTCTCTCAGCCAAGCTGGAACTTCCCTAGCACTTTCTATACTTGGTGGTTTTGTAGTCGGTTTTGTGACGGCTATGGTCAATCGTTTCTTGCATACCTTTTTACTGAGTGTGCGAGCGATAGATATAGCCAGTGAACTATTGCTAGAGCTAAGTTTGCCGCTCATGACCTTTTTCATCGCAGAAGAGTTTCATGTTTCAGGGATTATCGCAGTAGTGGTTGCAGGTATTTTGAAGGCCAGTCGCTTTAAGAAAATTACGCTCCTTGAGGCTCAGGTAGACACTGTGACGGAGACCGTTTGGCACACCGTGACCTTTATGCTAAATGGATCAGTCTTTGTTATCCTGGGAATGGAATTAGAGTTGATAGCAGAGCCAATTTTGTCTAATTCTCTCTACAATCCCCTTCTTTTACTGCTTTCAGTTGTCGTTCTGACCTTCTTGCTTTTTGCGATCCGCTTTGTCATGATTGCTGGTTTTTACTTTGTGAGAACGCGTCGACTTAAGAAAAAAATTCATAAGTACATGAAAGATATGCTTCTTTTGACCTTCTCTGGTGTCAAAGGGACAGTATCTATCGCGACCATTCTCCTCATACCAAGCCATTTGGAGCAGGAATATCCTTTGTTGCTCTTCCTAGTAGCAGGCGTTACACTATTGAGCTTTCTAACAGGTTTATTGCTCCTCCCTCACTTATCTGAGGAACAAGAGGAAAGCAAGGATCATTTGATGCATATTGCGATTTTGAATGATGTAGCTGCAGAATTAGAAAAAGAACTAGACCATCACAAAAACAAACTTCCTCTTTATGCAGCTATTGATAACTATCATGGTCGGATTGAAAACCTCATCCTTAGTCTGGAAAATAAGAGAGTCCAAGAGGACTGGGAGTCCCTCAAGCTTCTTATCTTGAGTATTGAGAGTGATGGTTTGGAGCAAGCCTACGAAGAAAATAGAATCAGCGAGCGTGGCTATCGAGTTTACCAACGTTACCTAAAAAACATGGAGCAGAGTATCAATCGGAATTTCGCTTCTAGAGTGACGTATTACTTCCTAGTTTCCTTACGGATACTGCGCTTTCTACTCCATGAAATGTTTACCTTTGGCAAAACTTTCCGTAGTTGGATGAATGAAGAATCTCGTAAACTACTAGCAGTTGACTATGATCAGATTTCAGAGTTGTATTTGGAAAATACAGAGTTGATTATCGAGAGTTTGGAAAACCTAAAAGGGGTTTATAAGAGTTCTCTGATTAGCTTTATGCAAGAGTCTCGTCTACGCGAGACGGCCATTATTGGAAGTGGTGCCTTTGTTGAGCGGGTTATCAATCGCATCAAGCCAAACAATATTGATGAAATGCTACGAGGCTACTATCTCGAACGTAAGGCAATCTTTGAATACGAAGAAGCTAAACTGATAACAGCCAAGTATGCCAAAAAACTACGACAAAATGTGAATAATTTAGAGAATTATTCTCTGAAAGAAGCCGCAAATACTTTACCTTATGATATGCTAGATTTAATCAGAAGAACTTAGACGATGAAGAAAATGACGGAGGATGAAACATGAAAAAGTGGTGGAAGGAGCTAATGGATAAGCCCTTATTGAAAGCTTTTTTGCATTATTATCAAGCATCTGATAGCGAGTTGACCAGTGTTGCGGTTGCCTACTATTGGTTGATTTCAATCTTTCCTTTACTAATGATAATGGTCAATATTTTGCCTTATTTTCAGATTCCAGTCTCAAATTTCTTACTGACGATCAAGGAATTTTTGCCCGATACGGTGTATGATGTGGTTGCCAAGATTGTCCGAGAAGTTCTGACTCAACCATCGACTGGTTTGCTGAGTTTTGCCGTTTTATCTGCCCTCTGGACCTTTTCGAAATCAATGGATTTTCTCCAAAAAGCTTTTAACAAAGCCTATGGAGTGACCAAGAGTCGAGGCATTATCTCCCATCAGTTGATGAGTCTACTTGTTAGTTTTGGCCTGCAGATTCTTTTTGCCTTGGCCTTGTTTTTGAGTATGTTTGGTCGTATGTTGCTCAACCTCCTCAAAACTTACTGGCAATCAGACAATCCGCTATTTTCCTACCTGCAAGACTTTACAGGCCCTCTGGTCTATGCCTTGATCTTTGCCATTCTAGTTATGATCTATTACTTCCTTCCAAAAGTAAAAGCACCACGAATCCGCTATGTTTTACCAGGAAGTGTCTTTGTCTTGCTAACTCTTATCTTTTTATTGAACATCTTTTCTGTCTACGTCAATAGTTATGTCAATCATCTGGTTGATGTTCGATTTTTCAGTTCCATTATCGTGGTGGTCATGATGTTCTGGTTTATTCTCATTGCAAAGATTTTGATTATCGGAGCAGTTATCAATGCCAGTGTTCAGAGCTTGAAAGATCCAAAGTTTAGTATGGAATAATTAGAAAAATCCCTATTAGGTTTCCTAATAGGGATTTTCTTAATAGATAAACATGGCATCTCCAAAACTGAAGAAGCGGTAGTGTTCTTGGATGGCATGGTGATAGGCATCTAGGACTAAGTCACGACCGGCAAAGGCAGAAACTAGCATAACAAGAGTTGATTTGGGCAGGTGGAAGTTGGTTGAGAAGGCGTCTACAACCTTCCAGTCGTAGCCTGGTTTGATAAAGATATTGGTCCAGCCAGAATCTGCTTGAATTTGCCCATTAAACTTGGAACCGATGGTTTCCAGTGTGCGGATCGAAGTGGTTCCAACAGCGATGACGCGACCTCCATTTTCCTTGACTGAGCGAAGGGTGGCAGCTGCTTCCTCAGAAAGTTGGTAGAACTCCGAGTGCATTTCATGTTCGTCAAGATTGTCAACAGAAACGGGTCTAAAGGTTCCGAGTCCGACGTGAAGAGTGAGATAGACCAGATGAACACCTTTGGCTTGGATTTCTGCTAGCAGTTCTTTGGTGAAGTGCAGTCCAGCAGTTGGTGCAGCAGCAGAGCCACTTTCTTTAGCGTAGACCGTTTGATAACGTTCACGGTCATCTAGTTTTTCGTGGATGTAGGGCGGTAGTGGCATTTCACCCAGACTTTCCAAGACTTCTAGGAAAATTCCTCGGTATTCAAAGCGGACAATGCGACCCCCGTGGGTCAATTCTTCCGTAACGACAGCGCTGAGGCGACCATCGCCAAAGTTAACACGAGTCCCAATCTTGAGGCGTTTAGCAGGTTTAGCCAGAACTTCCCACTCATCACCACTAGTATTTTTGAGTAGGAGAAGCTCCACATGACCTCCTGTTTCTTCCTTTTGACCATAGAGGCGGGCAGGGAGGACACGGGTATCGTTCATAACAAGAGCATCACCTGGTTCCAACATATCAATAATAGAGTGGAAGTGTTTATCCTGCATTTCTCCCGTCTCACGATTAACGATAAGGAGTTTTGAGGCATCTCGTTTTTCAAGGGGCGTTTGGGCAATTAATTCCTCTGGCAAGTGGAAATCAAAATCAGCTGTATTCATTTTTTCATCATTCTTTCTAAGTTCTAATCTTATCCATTATAACATGTTTCAAGTTTGGGCGCTCTTTTTTTAGAAATTAAATCGTTTTCACTTGACAAAAATTGGTCTATACCATATAATAAATATAGATTAAAACGGAGGATGAAAAGATGAAAGTTATTAAAGTTGAAAATCAAGTCGAAGGTGGGAAAGTAGCTTTTGAGATTTTGAAGGAAAAATTGGCCAATGGTGCTCAGACTCTAGGACTTGCGACAGGAAGTAGTCCGCTTGAATTTTACAAGGAAATTGTTGAGAGTGACCTTGATTTTTCAAATCTAACCAGTGTAAATCTCGATGAGTATGTAGGGCTTGATGGGGAAAATCCACAGTCTTACCGTTACTTCATGCAAGAAAACTTGTTCAACCAAAAGCCATTTAAAGAAAGCTTCTTGCCACGTGGTGTTAAGGATAATGCTGAAGAAGAAGTTGAACGCTACAATCAAATTTTGGCTGACCATCCTGTTGATTTGCAAATCTTGGGGATTGGTCGCAATGGTCATATCGGCTTTAATGAGCCTGGTACTCCATTTGACAGTCAAACGCATTTAGTAGAACTAGACCAGTCTACCATCGAAGCGAATGCTCGCTTCTTTGACAAGATTGAAGACGTCCCAACTCAAGCTATTTCAATGGGAATTAAAAACATCTTGGATGCCAAGTCAATTATTCTCTTTGCTTACGGTGAGTCGAAAGCAGAAGCCATTGCCGGAACAGTGTCTGGTCCAGTGACTGAAAGTCTACCAGCAAGTAGCCTACAAAACCACCCTGATGTGACCATCATTGCAGATGCTAAGGCACTAAGCTTACTTGAAAAGTAAAAATAGAAGAACCACTTGCTCTTTGGAGTGAGTGGTTTTAGACATATAAAACTTCAACATTACGTTAGGGGACCACATGAATAAAGAAGAATTTCTAAAAGTAAAAGAAGCGTATAAGAACGTTAGGCTAGAAGAGAAAAAGAAGATAATAGACTTCCTCTTAAATAAGAAAAATAATCATGGAAACTTAATATTTTTTAAAAAAACAGATATAAATAAAAATGAGTTGAATAAAGGTGAGGATATATCATTTGTACAGACAAGTGGAGGAAGTGGAAAACCAAATTACTCATCAGGAGGTACTTTATCTAAACCGTATGATTTATCAAATCACATGTATATTGATTTGTCATATAAAGGGAATGATGTACTAATCTCTTTACAGTCTTTTGATATTGATCCAAATAAGAAAAAGAGTCTTCATGTCTTATACGATCGAATAGGTATTATGTTTGGAAAAGATGACATAATTTTGTTACCAGATAATAAATCAAAAGTCAGTGATGCTTTTCTTAAAATGGAAACAACAAACTGGGAATTGCCTTTATCTGAAGCAGAGATGGAGGAGATGGTGAACTATATTATTAATCATTATGAAGAATAAAAAACTTAGTTTCCTCTTGACATTTATTCATTTTGCATGTAAAATGGAATAGATCTTGAACTTGAAGGGAGTGAAAAAAATGTCTAAAACAGTAGTACGTAAGAATGAATCTCTTGACGATGCACTTCGTCGTTTCAAACGTGCGGTTACTAAAGCTGGTACTCTTCAAGAAACACGCAAACGTGAATTCTATGAAAAACCTTCTGTAAAACGTAAACGTAAATCAGAAGCAGCTCGTAAACGTAAAAAATTCTAATTTGAAATGAAAGGCTAGACTTGTCTAGTCTTTTTTTACATAGTATTTAGAGGAACAAATTCTTATGAAAGAGTATATAAAAGAATATCAAAAGATGCGTGATAATCACTTGGAAGATTGGGGTTATTATGCTGATCCGATAGATTGGAAGGAATTTGAAGAGTCAAACCAAAGAATTTTTGAAAAGTATTTGACCGATTCAAAAGTATTGTCTGACAAGGTTTTAAGAGTAAAATTGTACAGTAGCTTATTGCTAGATGATATTCAATATTTTGCTTATTATGCTGCGTTTTTAGATGGGGATTATAAGCAGTTAAACAACGCTCTATGGCAAACAGGAAGAACCGAGTTGCTGAGAGGCGGTTTGTTGGCAAGTGGAACCATTTACACAGATGGGATTTTGAAAGGCTTGTTTACCTCTTTTGCTTGTAACGATTTTTCAGTCATTCCATCATTCATCCCCAAAGATTTACCCTTGTTGAAAGGAACCTATTATCCAGAAAATGTGATGAATCTTTTATACGCTCTTTATTATCAAGATGAAGAAAGATTATCCGAGTCGCTCTTGCGTGCACAACAGTTTTTAGGGAAGAAAAAACGAACTGGTATGGAAGAATTTTCTGTTCGGTATTTTATAAACTTGGCAAAAAAAGATGCAGTTTCATTAAGTGAGTCCTTACAAAGTTTATGCCAAGCTTATCAGAGACGAGGCTTCCCCTATGAAAAAATTGATAAGTGCTTTGCGGATGAGATTCATGGTCTATATCGATTGGTACGATTGTTTGACCATTCCTTGTTTGAAGAAGTCAGCATGCCATCTCATAAGACTTTTTTGAAGGAGTTTGAAGAATGGCAAGTCCAAAATCAGTTTCCACAAGGTCAACAGTGCTATACCTATCCTCAAGATATGGCTGATGCAAACAGAATGTTAACAAAAGGTCTTCCAAGGATTTACTTAGAAAAATCTGGAAGGGACTTGGTGATAGATGTTGACCAATTTGCAGTAGATTTGTCTCGATTAATTTGAAGGAGTACGAAAAGACTTCCTAGTCAAATCTTTTCCCAAGCTACATCAAATAAATACTGTAAATCCTGCAAAAAAAGGAAACTTCCACCTACAATCTGATATAATAGTAGGGAGAACTCGATTGAAGGAGGAAATTATGTCGGTTTTAGTAAGAGATGTCATTGAAAAACTCAGACTAGATATTGTCTATGGTGAAGGCGAATTACTTGAAAAAGAAATCAATACTGCAGACATTATGAGACCTGGTCTTGAAATGACGGGCTATTTTGATTACTATACACCAGAACGGATTCAGCTGTTAGGGATGAAGGAGTGGTCCTATTTAGTTGCCATGCCTGCCCAGAACCGTTATCAAGTTTTGAAGAAAATGTTTCTACCTGAAACACCTGCGGTTATCGTTGCTCGTGGTTTGGTAGTGCCAGAGGAAATGTTGAGGGCTGCTAGAGAATGTAAGATTGCGATTTTAACCAGTCGAACAGCAACCAGTCGTTTATCTGGAGAACTTTCTAGCTACCTTGATTCCCGTTTGGCTAAACGTACCAGTGTGCATGGTGTCTTGATGGATATCTATGGCATGGGTGTCTTGATCCAAGGGGATAGTGGTATAGGTAAGAGCGAGACAGGTCTTGAGCTTGTGAAACGTGGACACCGTCTGGTAGCAGACGATCGTGTAGATATTTATTCTAAAGATGAAATGACTCTTTGGGGTGAACCTGCTGAAATCTTGAAACATTTACTTGAGATTCGTGGAGTTGGGATTATCGATATCATGAGTCTTTATGGTGCAAGTGCTGTAAAAGATTCTTCACAAGTTCAACTAGCAGTTTATTTGGAAAACTACGATACGCATAAGACCTTTGATCGCTTAGGAAATAATGCTGAAGAAATCGAAATTTCTGGTGTAGCCATTCCGCGTATCCGCATTCCGGTAAAAACAGGACGCAATATTTCTGTTGTTATTGAAGCGGCTGCCATGAACTACCGTGCTAAGGAAATGGGCTTTGATGCGACACGTTTATTTGAAGAACGCTTGACAAATCTAATCGCTCAAAATGAGGTGAAACATGATTAATCCAGTCGCATTTGAAATTGGCCCCTTTGCTATTCGTTGGTATGCTTTGTGTATTGTAGCTGGTTTGGTTCTGGCAGTTTATCTTGCCATGAAAGAAGCTCCTAAAAAGAAAATTCTATCAGATGATATTTTGGATTTTATTCTGATTGCTTTTCCGGTAGCTATTTTAGGTGCTAGACTATACTACGTACTCTTTCGCTTAGATTATTATCTGCAAAATCCAGGTGAAATCATTGCTATTTGGAATGGTGGTTTGGCCATTTACGGAGGATTGATAGCGGGCGCTATTGTCCTTTATATCTTTGCAGATAGAAAGCTGATTAATACTTGGGATTTCTTAGATATTGCAGCACCGAGCGTCATGGTTGCCCAGAGTTTAGGGCGCTGGGGGAACTTCTTTAATCAAGAAGCCTACGGTGCAGCAGTAGATAATCTGGATTATTTGCCAGGCTTCATTCGTGACCAGATGTACATTGATGGTAGCTACCGTCAGCCGACCTTCTTATATGAGTCGGTTTGGAATCTGATTGGATTTGCTTTGATTCTGATTTTTAGACGAAAATTAAAAGGAATCAGACGTGGTCAGATCACGGCATTCTACTTGATTTGGTATGGCTTTGGTCGTATGATCATCGAAGGCATGCGGACGGATAGTCTCATGTTCTTTGGTCTGCGAGTTTCCCAATGGTTATCAGTTGTCCTTATCGGACTCGGTATTTTTATCATACTTTATCAAAATCGAAAGAAAGCCCCTTTCTATCATACAGAGGAGGAAAAATAAATGTTAGAAGTTGCATATATACTTGTTGCGATTGCTTTGATTGTCTGTTTAGTCTATTTGACAATCACGATTCAAAAAGCAGGTCGTATGATTGATGAGACAGAGAAAACCATCAAAACCTTGAGCTCAGATGTGAACGTTACCTTACATCATACTAATGAATTGTTGGTCAAGGTCAATGTGTTAGCAGACGATATCAATATCAAAGTTGCGACGATTGATCCACTTTTTACAGCTGTGGCTGACTTGTCAGAGTCGGTATCTGATCTCAACCAACATGCACGTGTTTTAGGTAAAAAGGCTTCATCTGCTGGTTCGAAGACCATCAAAACAGGTGCAGGCTTGTCCGCACTTCGTGTTGCAAGTAAATTTTTCAAAAAATAAAAAAGGAGAAATCTTATGGGAAAACTATCCTCTATCCTTTTAGGAACAGTTTCAGGTGCTGCTCTTGCTTTGTTTTTGACGAGTGACAAGGGCAAGCAAGTTTGTAGTCAAGCTCAGGATTTTCTAGATGATTTGAGAGAAGATCCAGAATATGCTAGAGAGCAGGTTTGTGAGAAACTAACAGAAGTGAAGGAACAGGCAACGGACTTTGTGCTGAAAACAAAGGAACAAGTAGAATCTGGTGAAATCACTTTTGATAGTGTCCTTGGCCAAGCTAAAAACTGTGCTCGACAAGCGACAGAAGCGTCAAAGGAAACCTTTAACAACCTCAAGGAGCAGTGGCAGGAGCAGTCAGAAACTCCAGACGTCGCTGAAGACCAAGAAGAAATCATCATCGATATTACTGAAGTATAAGGTATCACCATCTCTGGTTTTTGGAGATGGTGATTTTTATCTGCAAGCCTGTCTTTATGGTATAATAAGTACTATGCAGAAAAAACCAACGTCCGCCTACGTGCATATTCCCTTTTGCACACAGATTTGTTATTATTGTGACTTTTCAAAAGTTTTTATCAAGAATCAACCAGTAGATAGTTACCTGGAGCATCTGCTAGAGGAGTTTCGTTTTTATGATATCCAAAAGTTACGAACTCTCTACATTGGAGGTGGGACGCCAACGGCTTTGTCCGCTTCGCAATTAGAAGTGCTCTTGGATGGCCTGACTAAAAATCTAGACTTGTCTGTCTTGGAAGAGTTGACCATTGAGGCCAATCCAGGAGACTTGGATACAGATAAGATTGCGGTTTTGAAACGGTCGCCAGTCAATCGTGTTTCTTTAGGTGTGCAGACTTTTGATGACAAAATGCTGAAAAAGATTGGGCGCAGTCATTTGGAGAAGGATATTTATGAAAATATCGACCGTCTTAAATTGGCTGGTTTTGACAATATCTCCATCGACTTGATTTATGCTCTACCCGGTCAAACTATGGATCAGGTCAAGGACAATGTGGCTAAGGCTATCTCGCTTGATATTCCTCATATGAGCCTTTATAGCTTGATTTTGGAAAATCATACGGTCTTTATGAACCGCATGCGACGAGGGAAGTTGCCCCTACCCAAGGAAGAGTTAGAAGCGGAGATGTTTGAGTACATTATCGCAGAACTGGAGCGAGCTGGTTTTGAGCATTATGAGATTTCCAATTTCTCTAAACCCGGATTTGAAAGTCGCCACAATCTCATGTACTGGGACAATGCCGAGTATTATGGTATCGGTGCAGGTGCTTCGGGTTATGTGGACGGGGTGCGTTATAAAAACCACGGTCCTATCCGCCACTATCTCACTGCGGTAGAGGCAGGAAATGCTCGGATTACAGAAGAACACCTGAGTCAAAGGGAGCAGATGGAAGAAGAAATGTTCCTAGGCCTCCGCAAGAAATCAGGTGTTTCTATGGCGCGATTTGAGGAAAAATTTGGACGGTCCTTTGATGGACTTTATGGCGAGATCATCAGAGACTTGGTTCAACAAGGACTCATGCAGATCGACGGTGATCGTATCCGAATGACAAAGAGGGGTCTCTTCTTGGGAGACACTGTAGCAGAACGATTTATTTTGGAGTAGAACAATGGGCTTAACTTATCAAATGAAAATGAAAATTCCTTTTGATATGGCGGACATGAACGGTCATATCAAACTTCCAGATGTGATTTTGCTGTCCTTGCAAGTATCCGGTATGCAGTCGATTGAACTGGGAGTTAGCGACAAGGATGTGTTAGATCGTTACAATCTGGTCTGGATTATTACAGACTATGCGATTGACGTGGTTCGCTTGCCTCGCTTTGCTGAAGAGATTACGATTGAAACAGAAGCATTGACTTACAATCGTCTTTTTTGCTACCGCCGTTTCACTATCTATGATGAAGCAGGTAAAGAAATCATTCGCATGGTAGCAACCTTTGTTCTTATGGACAGGGACAGTCGGAAAGTTCATGCTGTCGAACCTGAGATTGTTGCGCCTTACCAGTCTGAATTTGATAAAAAACTCATCCGCGGGCCAAAGTATGCAAATCTAGAAGATCCAATCAGTAAAGACTACCATGTTCGTTTTTACGATTTGGATATGAATGGTCATGTTAATAACAGCAAATACCTGGATTGGATTTTTGAGGTCATGGGAGCAGACTTTTTGACCAAGTATTTTCCAAAGAAAATCAATCTCAAATATGTCAAAGAAGTGCGACCAGGTGGCATGATTGCTTCAGCTTATGAACTCAAGGGACTAGAAAGCAAGCATGAGATTATCAGTGATGGGGAGATCAATGCCCAAGCTATGATTACTTGGCAAGAAATTGAAGGCAATTAGAAAGGACGATATGGCTTATAAAGGTTATTTAATTGATTTAGACGGAACCATTTACAAGGGGAAAGACAGAATCCCGGCAGGAGAGGCTTTTGTGCATGAACTGCAAAAGCGTGAAATTCCTTATCTCTTTGTAACCAACAATACAACCCGAACTCCAGAGAGTGTTCAAGAGATGTTGGCTCAGAATTTTAACATTAATACGCCTCTATCAACTGTCTATACAGCGACTTTGGCAACCATCGACTATATGAACGACTTGGGACTGGAAAAGACAGTCTATGTCATCGGAGAAGCTGGGCTCAAGGATGCTATTGAGGCGGCTGGTTATGTCGAAGACAAGGAAAATCCAGCCTATGTGGTCGTTGGACTGGACTGGCAAGTTGACTATGAAAAATTTGCCACAGCAACTCTAGCCATTCAAAAGGGGGCTCACTTTATCGGAACCAACCCTGACCTCAATATCCCGACGGAACGTGGTCTCTTGCCTGGTGCTGGTTCACTAATTACACTTCTTGAAGTAGCAACACGCGTAAAACCAGTTTATATCGGAAAACCAAATGCTATCATTATGGATAAGGCAGTTGAGCACTTGGATTTGAAAAGAGAAGAATTGCTCATGGTCGGGGATAACTACTTGACAGATATCCGAGCAGGGATTGACAATGGTATTCCAACGCTCTTGGTGACGACAGGTTTTACCAAGGCAGAAGAAGTAGCGGACCTGCCAATCGTACCAACTCATGTGGTGTCTAGCCTTGCGGAGTGGAATTTTGATGAGAACTAAACTGACTTTTTGGGGAAGTATGCTCTTTCTCCTTTCCATTTCTATCCTACTGACTATTTATCTGGCATGGATTTTCTATCCTTTGGAAATTGAGTGGCTGAACTTAGCGGATCGAGTCTATCTAAAGCCAGAAACCATTCAGTACAATTTTCATATCTTGATGAATTACCTGACTAATCCCTTTAGTCAGGTCTTAGAGATGTCAGATTTTCGTTCATCAGCTGCAGGTCTACACCACTTTGCGGTGGTGAAGAATCTCTTTCATCTAGTTCAGCTAGTTGCCCTAGTGACACTTCCAAGTTTCTATTTCTTTGTTAAAAAGATTGTAAAAAAGGGTTTTCTCCCCTTATATCGTAAAAGTATTTTAACTCTAGTACTATTGCCCCTTATCATTGGGGTTCTGGGAGTGTTGATTGGGTTTGAGCAATTCTTTACTCTTTTCCATCAGATTCTCTTTGTGGGAGATGATACCTGGCTTTTTGATCCAGCAAAGGATCCCGTTATTTGGATTTTGCCAGAGACTTTCTTTCTCCATGCCTTTTTACTTTTCTTTGCTTTGTATGAAGGAATGTTTGGTTTCCTTCTTGCTAAAGCTTCAAGGAAATAGTGGAAAAAATTCTGTATTTTTAATAAAAAACGAGAGAAGTTGCTCTACTCCCTATTTATTGTTAGGTTATCCTAAAGATAAACTTGCAAAGCAGGAGATTTTTGCAGAAAACAGTCTATTTTCTATGAAAAAATAGGCTTTTTTTCTAAAAATACCTAGTCAAGCGCTTTATTTTTTTGTATAATAGAAATAGCAAGTATAGATAAAAGAAGAGAAAAGCATGATTACACTATTTTTATCACCGAGTTGTACATCATGTCGTAAGGCAAAGGCTTGGTTAGAGACGCATAAAGTGCCCTTTCAAGAGCATAATATTATGACTAGTCCTTTAACAAGAAAAGAATTACAACATATTCTTTCCTTGACCGAAAATGGTACTGATGACATCATTTCAACTCGTTCAAAAATTTTTCAAAAATTGGATATTGATGTAGAGAGTATCTCGGTATCGGAGTTGCTTCAGTTGATTGAGCAATATCCTAGTCTTTTGCGTCGCCCAATTATTATAGATACCAAACGCATGCAGATCGGTTTTAATGAAGATGAGATTCGTGCTTTTCTCCCTCGTAGTTACCGTAAACAAGAATTGAAAGAAGCAACATTGAGAGCTGGTATTGGATAGATGAACAAACAGTATAGTTACCCACTAGATTTGTCGTGGAGCACTGAAGAACTTGCTTCAGTGCTTTCTTTTTTTAATGATGTTGAAGCTGCTTATGAAGATAAGGTTGAAGCAAAAAAACTGCTAGAATCTTACAAGAAATTTAAGTCTGTGGTTCCAAGCAAAAGCGAAGAAAAGCGCTTAGGTCGCGAATTTGAGACGGCTAGCGGTTATTCCTGCTATCATGCAGTTCAATTAGCAAAAGAAAAAAGAGAAGGGAAGATTTCTCTTGGAAACTAAATTTGAATTTGCCAAACAGATTGTGCAGGAAGCTGCTGCCTATATTTTGGCTCACATGAAAGAAGATTTGCAGGTTGAGCGAAAATCTTCACCTACCGACTTGGTGACGCGTTTGGATAAGGAAGTTCAGGATCTCTTGGTTGGTAGAATTTTAGCATCTTATCCAGAAGACTTGATTTGCGCGGAAGAGGGTTGTTTACGTGCTGCAGTCGGTCAAGGTTCCGTTTGGGTGATTGATCCCATTGACGGTACCAATAACTTTATCGCCCAGCAGGAAGATTTTGCCGTGATGTTGGCTTATTTTGAGAATGGTGTTGGCAAATTTGGTGTCATCTATGATGTCATGAAAGGTGATTGTTACCATGGTGGTGGCGCCTTTCCTCCTTGTCGCAATAATGATCCCTTACCGCCTTTTAAAAAGAAACCTCTTCAAGAATTTTTAGTTGCCGGTAACTCAGGTATGTTTGAAAGCAATGAGTGTGGCTTGGCTGATTTGGGTCGAGCAGCGTTGGGAGTCCGTGTTTACGGCAGTGCGGCCATTAGTTTTGCCAAGGTTTTATCGGGTCGACTTCTGACTTACATTACCTACCTGCAGCCATGGGATTACGCTGCGGCCAGTATCTTAGGGGAAAGTCTGGGTTATCGTCTGATTACGGTTTCTGGTGAGCCTGTTGATTTTCAAACACGCCAGCCGGTCATGATGGTGCCAATCGAGATGCAAGAAGAGATTCAGTCTTATATCTACGAAAGGAAAGAGAACTAAATGCAATTTCCAGAAGGATTTGTTGAAAAATATGAAGCGATACTAGAAGAAGAGGCAAGAGACTTTCTTGCCTCTTTTAAACAAGAAGCAGTTTCGGCTTTTCGGGTCAATCCCTTAAAAGAAAGTCAGTTATCGTTTGCAGATGCTATTCCAAATACACTTTGGGGACATTATGGTAAGGTTTCTGGAAAGTCACCAGAGCACGCGACCGGTCTCGTGTATTCGCAAGAGCCTGCAGCCCAAATGGTAGCCCAGGTGGCTCAACCAATTCCTGGCATGAAGGTCTTGGACTTGGCGGCGGCTCCAGGTGGAAAATCCACTCAACTAGCAGCTTATCTGGCTAATCAAGGAGTCCTTGTCTCCAACGAAATTTCAAGCAAGCGTGCTAAAATTTTAGTGGAAAATATGGAGCGATTTGGAGCGACAAACGTTGTCGTGACCAATGAATCTGCTGACCGCTTGGCCAAGGTTTTTAAAGGTTACTTTGATGTGATTATCCTTGATGCACCTTGCTCGGGTGAAGGGATGTTTCGTAAGCAGCCAGAGGCCATGGATTATTGGAGTACCGATTATCCTAGCCAATGTGCTAGTCTCCAAAGAGAAATTTTAGAAGATGCAGTGACCATGCTTGCAGAAGGCGGCCGTTTAGTCTATTCGACCTGTACTTGGGCACCTGAGGAAAATGAAGAAATCGTCCACTGGTTGCTGGATACTTATGAATTTGAATTGCTTCCAGTTGAGCATGTGAACGGTATGGTAGCAGGAATTGACCTTCCTGAAACGGCTCGGATGTATCCTCATCATTTTAAGGGAGAAGGCCAGTTTGTTGCCCACCTGCAGTTTAAGGGACAAAATCCAGCACCTAAATTCAAGGCTAGCAAGAGCAATCTCAGTCGGGAGCAACTGGCTTTGTGGCAAGAATTTGCCCAAAAACACTTACGGGTCAATCTAGCTGGTATCTTGCAAACTTTTGGAGACCAGCTCTATCTCTTGCCAGAGATGCTACCTAATCTAGGGAAACTCAAAATTGCCCGAAATGGGCTCCATCTGGGTACTTTTAAGAAGAAACGCTTCGAACCAAGCTTTGCTCTGGGATTAGCCTTGAAACCAAGCCAAGTAAAACAAAGTGTCGAAATCAATGATAAGGACTTTGTAAAATATGTGGCTGGTGAGACTGTTCAATTGTCTGAAGCTCGACCAAATGGTTGGTACCAAGTTCTGGTTCAAGGAAACGGATTAGGCTTTGCCAAGGTAACGGGAAATGTTTTGAAAAATTATTATCCAAAAGGACTCAGATTCAGGTGAAAAAGCTAGTCAAAGAGCCTATTCTATGTTATAGTGGAAGTATGAGTTTTTTCTGATAGTCTTTCATTATTACTTATATTATACGATGGAATTGTCCGCTCCTAAGAATGACTAGATAAAATAAAGCGGGACAATCATTGATGATAATTGGATGATCAGGACAAACGGAAGAAATCAGAACATTTATCATTATGTTCAAGGAGAATAACAGTGAAAAAAAGAAAAAAGCTCGTCATGTCTCTTGCAGCTCTTTTAATGGCAGGTTCTCTAGCAGGATGTGCTAGCTGGATTGATCGTGGAGAATCCATGACAGCCGTTGGTTCGACTGCTCTTCAGCCTCTTGTCGAAGCGGCAGCAGATGAATTTGGTTCTAGAAACATCGGAAAAACAGTTAATGTTCAAGGTGGTGGATCGGGTACAGGATTATCACAAGTCCAGTCTGGAGCAGTTGACATCGGGAACTCTGACGTCTTTGCAGAGGAAAAAGAAGGAATCGATGCTTCAGCTCTAGTAGACCACAAGGTTGCAGTGGCTGGTCTTGCAGTGATTGTAAACAAGGAAGTGGATGTTGAAAATCTCACAACCGAGCAACTTCGCAAAATCTTTACAGGTGAAGTGACCAACTGGAAAGAATTTGGGGGCAAAGATCTGGCCATTTCAATCATCAACCGAGCAGCAAGTTCTGGTTCACGAGCGACGTTTGATACGGTGGTTATGAATGGCCAAGCGGCAATGCAGAGTCAAGAACAGGATTCTAACGGGATGGTCAAGTCCATTGTATCCCAAACCCCTGGAGCCATTTCTTACCTGGCTTTTGCCTATGTAGATGACTCCGTGAAAAGCATGAAACTGAATGGGTATGAACCTACATCTGAGAATGTAACGACCAACAACTGGCCTTTGTGGTCTTATGAACATATGTACACACTTGGTCAGCCAAATGAGTTAGCTGCTGAATTCCTGAATTTCGTCCTCTCAGATGAAGCCCAAAATGGAATTGTTAAGGGCATGGGCTATATCTCTATCAATGAAATGAAAGTCCAAAAGGATGCTTCAGGTACCGTTACAGCAGTAGAAGGAGGTCAATAATGAATCAAGAAGAATTATCAAAAAAATTACTATCTCCTTCAAAGAACTCTCGCCTTGAGAAGTTTGGTAAAGGTTTGACCTTCACTTGCCTTTCTTTGATTGTTATCATTGTGGCCATGATTTTGATTTTTGTAGCTCAAAAAGGCTTATCGACCTTCTTTGTCAATGGGGTCAACATCTTTGATTTCCTCTTTGGACAAACTTGGAATCCTTCAGGGAAACAATTTGGTGCCCTTCCAATGATTTTGGGTTCCTTTATTGTGACGATTTTATCAGCCCTCATCGCAACACCCTTCGCTATCGGAGCTGCAGTCTTTATGACAGAAGTCTCACCAAAGGGTGCAAAGATTTTGCAACCAGCCATTGAACTTCTCGTCGGTATTCCTTCAGTCGTCTATGGATTTATCGGTTTGCAAGTTGTGGTGCCTTTTGTTCGTAGCATCTTTGGTGGAACTGGTTTTGGGATCTTGTCAGGGATTTTCGTTCTCTTTGTCATGATCCTACCAACTGTAACCTTTATGACAACAGACAGCTTGCGTGCTGTTCCTCGTCATTACCGTGAAGCCAGTTTAGCTATGGGAGCCACTCGTTGGCAAACCATCTGGCGTGTGACCTTGAAAGCAGCACGTTCAGGTATTTTCACTGCAGTGGTCTTTGGGATGGCGCGTGCTTTTGGTGAAGCTCTTGCTATTCAGATGGTTGTCGGAAACTCAGCAGTTATCCCAACCTCGCTAACAACACCAGCTGCGACCTTGACATCTGTATTGACTATGGGTATCGGAAATACCGTCATGGGAACGGTTGATAATAACGTTCTCTGGTCACTGGCCCTAGTCTTGCTCTTGATGAGTTTAGCCTTCAACAGTGTGATTAAATTGATTACGAAAGAAAGAGGAAAGAAAAACTATGCACGCTAAGAAATTAGATAAACTTGCAACAGCTGTCCTCTATACCATCGCGGGTATCATCGTTGCCATCTTGGCATCCTTGATTCTCTATATCTTGGTGAGAGGGTTACCGCATATCTCTTGGTCCTTCTTGACAGGGAAATCTTCCTCTTATCAAGCAGGTGGGGGTATCGGGATTCAGCTCTACAATTCCTTCTTCCTTTTGGTCATTACCTTGATCATTTCTGTTCCGCTGTCTATGGGAGCTGGCGTTTTCCTCGCTGAGTATGCCAAAAAAGGACCTGTGACCAATTTTATTCGTACCTGTATTGAGATTTTGTCTTCTCTACCATCAGTCGTTGTGGGTCTCTTTGGTTACTTGATCTTTGTAGTCCAGTTTGAGTATGGATTTTCAATCATTTCAGGTGCCTTGGCCTTGACGGTCTTTAACCTCCCTCAGATGACTCGAAATGTTGAAGACAGTTTAAAACACGTTCACCATACACAACGTGAGGCTGGTCTGGCCCTTGGAATTTCTCGTTGGGAGACTGTGGTCCATGTCGTCATTCCAGAAGCCCTTCCAGGTATCGTAACGGGTGTTGTCTTGGCATCTGGCCGTATCTTTGGTGAGGCCGCCGCTCTTATCTATACGGCAGGACAATCCGCTCCAGCCCTTGACTGGTCTAACTGGAATATCCTCAGTGTTACCAGCCCTATCTCAATCTTCCGACAAGCAGAAACCTTGGCTGTCCACATCTGGAAGGTCAACAGTGAAGGAACCATTCCTGATGCTACCATTGTATCTGCTGGTTCTGCCGCCGTGCTCCTCATCTTTATCTTGATTTTTAACTTTGGAGCTCGCAAACTCGGAAGCTATTTACACAAGAAATTAACCGCTGCCTAAAGGAGAAGCCATGTCAAAATATAACTGGGATGAAAAGCATATCATCACCTTCCCTGAAGAAAAAGTGGCCCTCTCTACTAAGGATTTACATGTTTACTATGGTAAAAATGAATCCATCAAGGGCATCGATATGCAATTTGAAAAAAATAAAATTACAGCCTTGATTGGCCCTTCTGGATCAGGGAAATCTACTTATCTTCGCAGTCTCAATCGGATGAATGATACCATTGATATTGCCAAGGTCACAGGTCAAATCCTCTACCGAGGGATTGACGTCAACCGTCCAGAAATCAATGTCTATGAGATGCGCAAGCATATCGGAATGGTCTTCCAACGTCCAAATCCATTTGCCAAGTCTATCTATCGCAACATCACTTTTGCTCATGAACGTGCAGGTGTTAAGGACAAGAAAGTACTTGATGAAATTGTAGAAACCTCTTTAAGACAGGCTGCCCTTTGGGACCAGGTCAAAGACGACCTCCACAAATCAGCCTTGATGCTTTCTGGTGGTCAGCAACAACGTCTCTGTATCGCTCGCGCCATTTCTGTCAAGCCAGATATCCTCTTGATGGATGAACCGGCGTCAGCCTTGGATCCGATTGCGACAGCCCAACTGGAAGAAACCATGTTGGAATTGAAGAAGGACTTTACCATCATCATCGTTACCCACAGTATGCAACAGGCTGCGCGTGCAAGTGACTACACTGGATTTTTCTACTTGGGTGATTTGATTGAGTATGATAAGACATCCAATATTTTCCAAAATGCCAAGTTACAGTCAACCAATGACTATGTAACGGGACACTTTGGTTAGAAAGGAAACGGTATGTCAGAAGCGATTTTACAGGTGTCAGACCTGTCCGTTTATTACAATAAAAAGAAGGCCTTGAATAGTGTTTCCCTTTCTTTCCAACCTAAGGAAATAACAGCCTTGATTGGTCCTTCTGGATCAGGAAAGTCTACCCTGCTCAAAGCTATCAACCGCATGGGCGATCTAAATCCTGAAGTGACAACAACGGGATCAGTAGTCTATAATGGTCACAATATCTACAGTCCTCGCACCGATACGGTTGAATTGCGTAAGGAAATCGGTATGGTCTTTCAACAGCCTAATCCTTTCCCTATGTCTATCTACGAAAATGTTGTCTATGGGCTGCGTATCAATGGGGTTAAGGATAAACATGTTTTGGATGAAGCAGTAGAAACGGCCTTGCAACGTGCTTCTATCTGGGATGAAGTAAAGGATCGTTTGCATGATTCAGCCATTGGTCTCTCTGGTGGACAACAACAACGTGTTTGTGTTGCCCGTGTCTTAGCAACCAGTCCGAAAATTATCCTCTTAGATGAACCAACTTCAGCTTTGGATCCTATTTCTGCAGGTAAGATTGAGGAAACCTTGTATGGTCTGAAGGATAAATACACCATGCTCTTGGTAACGCGTTCGATGCAACAAGCCTCACGTATCTCTGATAAAACAGGATTCTTCCTAGATGGGGATTTGATCGAGTTTAACGACACTAAGAAGATGTTCCTAGACCCACAAAACAAGGAAACAGAAGATTATATTACAGGAAAATTTGGATAAGGAGTTGAATGATGTTACGATCTCAATTTGAAGAAGATTTAGAGAAATTGCACAACCAGTTCTATGCTATGGGACAAGAAGTGCTCTCGCAGATCAATCGTACAGTGCGTGCCTTTGTTACGCATGACCGTGATTTGGCAAAAGAAGTCATCGAAGACGATGCAGAAGTAAATGAATATGAAGTGAAGTTGGAAAAGAAATCATTTGAAATGATCGCCCTCCAACAACCTGTTTCTCAAGACCTTCGTACCGTCTTGACCGTTCTCAAGGCAGTGTCAGACGTGGAACGCATGGGAGATCATGCAGTGTCTATCGCTGAGGCGACCATTCGTATGAAGGGGGAGCAACGTATCCCTTCTGTTGAAGAAGAAATCAAAAAGATGGGACGCGACGTGAAAAACTTCGTTGAAGCAGCTCTAGATCTCTATCTCAACGGTTCTGTGGATCAAGCCTACGAAGTAGCGGCGATGGATGAAAAAATCAACCATTACTTTGATAGCATCCGTGATTTGGCTACAGAAGAAATTAGGAAAAATCCTGAAGCTATCGTTACAGGCCGTGATTACTTCCAGGTCATTTCTTTCTTGGAACGTATCGGAGACTACGCAAAAAATATCTGTGAATGGGTTGTTTACTTTGAAACAGGTAAGATTGTTGAATTATAAAGTATTCAAATGATAAAATGATTGTGAAAGCTTACTTTTTAATAGTAAGCTTTCGTTGTATTGATGATTTTTTTATCAGAGGTGAGTAATGGACTACATACAGAATATAAGAAAAAAAGTTGGGAAAGATAAAATTATTTTAAATTTCACCTGTGGGATATTAAATCAATCAGGAAAAATTTTATTACAAAAACGAGCAGATAAAGGAACGTGGGGATTACCAGGTGGTGCTATTGAATTAGGTGAATCGGCTTTAGAAGCTTTAGTGCGAGAGTTTTATGAAGAAACGGGAATCGAAGTGAGAGCGGAAAAACTCTTAAATGTTTATACTAAATATTCAGATAGTTATCCGAATGGTGATGAGGCTCAAGTGCTTACAATTTTGTATTTAGTTTCATCTGAAAATTCTATTTCTACAAATTTTTTTTCAAGTGATGAAACTTTAGAATTAGGATTTTTTGACCATATAGACATACAAAATATTGCGATTGTAAACCAGCAACATCAAGATATGATAAATGATTTTTTTGAAAATAAGTTCCCAATAGATAGATAAACTAATCTCTGAATTTCTATTTTTTGTAACGATATTTTATGAAAATGCAAGAAAAACGTTGACAAGTATTTTCAAATGAGTTATAATTATTCAGAAATAACAGAAAGGTCGTTTATTTATGAAATTTAAGAAATGGATATTAGTTGTTTGTAGCATGCTTGCCAGCATGTTTTTGGTAGCTTGCCAGTCAGGAACAGATAGTTCCCAGTCTGCTGTGGACGCTATTAAACAAAAAGGGAAGCTAGTCGTTGCGACCAGTCCAGACTATGCACCGTTTGAATTCCAAGCCTTGGTAGATGGTAAAAACCAAGTGGTTGGGGCAGATATTGATATGGCTCAAGCGATTGCGGATGAGCTTGGGGTTAAACTTGAAATCTCTAGCATGAGTTTTGACAATGTCTTGACCAGTCTTCAAACTGGAAAGGCTGACTTGGCCATTGCAGGAATTAGTGCTACAGATGAGAGAAAGGAAGTCTTTGACTTTTCAATCCCTTACTATGAAAACAAAATGAGTTTCTTGGTTAGAAAAGCCGATTTAGACAAATACAAGGATCTTACAAGCCTCGCAAGTGCCAATATCGCAGCTCAAAAGGGAACTGTGCCAGAAACCATGGTCAAGGAACAATTGCCAAATGCCCAGTTGACATCCTTGGCCAATATGGGTGAAGCCGTCAATGAATTGCAGGCTGGAAAAGTGGATGCTGTTCATATGGATGAACCAGTTGCTCTTAGCTACGCAGGTAAAAACTCAGATCTTGTCGTTGCATCTGTTAACTTGACAATGAAAGATGGCGAAGCCAATGCCGTTGCTATTAAGAAGAATCAATCAGACTTGAAAGCAGTAGTCGATAAGGTTATCCAAAAACTGAAAGACGACGGAACCTATCAAAACTATCTTGAAAAGGCAGCGAAACTAACAGAAGTTGAGCAATAAGAAAAAGCAGAGTTGGACTTTAATCCAATTCTGCTTTTATGTATTCTAATAGCTCTTCTAGATTTTCAAGAGTGACTTTGGCGAACTGATAAGGACAGGCATCCAAATAAGCCTTCTCAAAAAAGTCTAATTTGAGTGAGCTGTGTTTCAAACTGGCAATCTTAGGATAGTGTCTCAAATCAAGCAAAAGACCATCGTGTAGAGGATAGTGGGGTAAGGGACAGGTGTTTTTTTCAAGTAGCTCCTTAATCTGAGCCTGATAGTTCTCTTGAAGGCTCAATCGAGCCAGTCGATTTTTTTCAAATAACTGGCTATCGATGTAAAGAGAAAGAGCCTTTTGCATGATGAGATTGCTGTCATAGTCCAAGATATTTTTGTAGGAAACAAAGGCCTCTTTTAGGGCATTTGGAAGAATGAGAGCGGTAATACGAAGGGCTGGAAAGAGACTGGTTGAGAAGGACTTGATATAAATGACCCGATCCTCAGTATCCAGATAGTGGAAGGTTTGTCCCTTTTTAGAGTCTAAGTCACCTAGATAATCATCCTCTACGATGTAAACACCATACTGGTTTGCTAGATCCAGAATAGCCCTTTTTTCCTGATCAGAATAGGAATGACCTAGGGGATAGTGGAAGCGAGGAATAGTGTAGAAAAACTTGATCTTCCTAGATTTGAACTGTTCTTCTAGTTCGTCAAGGTTGATGCCATCAATTCGGCGTTCAATGGTCTGGTATGCTAGCCCCTGAGCGACCAAGAGGCGATTCATCCGGTGGTAGGTCGGTTGTTCGACCAAAATCTCCGCTCCCTTGCTCGGAAAGTCAATCTGAGAAAGGATAAAGAGAGCTTGCTGGGTACCAGATGTTAGAACCAGTTGATCGGGTTTACAGTAGAGAGCTTGGTTGAAAAGAAGTTGATGGACAGATTGTCTTAGTTCCTCAAGGCCTTCTTGGTTGTCATAGTAGTTGAAGAGGTAGTTTTCTCGGCCTATCAGGGTTTCGTTGACGCAGAGTCGGAAGTCGTCATAGGCACTGGCATGTTCGTCAGTGACTTCGATTTCCAAGTCTTGGTGCTGTCCTTGTTCTAGAACATAGTAGCCACTTTGGGGTTTGGCATATAGGTATTGTTCATGGCGTAATTCCAGCAGGGCTCGTTGGATAGTGTCCTTGCTACAGTGGAAGTCTTGGCTCAATTGACGGATGGAGGGAAGCCGGCTACCTGTTGGAAATTTTCCTGATTCGATCCCCTTTTTTAGAAAGGAAACGACTACTTGGTATTTACTTTCTTTCTTCATTCCAGACCTCCGTTGATTTTGTTACATTGTACCTTTTTTTTGCCTCCTTTGCAATGGGAAAAGCATTCCCCCTTTCACAACTAGGAGCAAATGTGGTATACTTAGAAAGTATAATGATTCATTGAAAAGAAGATAAGAAAGAGAATGGATAGAAAAGTGCAGGAACCGGTTAAATTATTTCAATACAATACTTTAGGTGCCCTAATGGCAGGTCTCTATGGTGGAACCATGACAGTGGGAGAATTGCTGGAACATGGTGACCTTGGTTTGGGAACCCTTGATTCGATTGATGGGGAGTTGATTGTCCTTGATGGCAAGGCTTATCAAGCCAAGGGGTCTGGTCAAACGCCTGAAATCGTTGAAGTGGCAGCGGATGCTCTTATTCCCTATGCAGCAGTGGTCCCTCATCAGGCAGAAGTGATTTTTCGTCAGCGCTTTGAGATGACGGACAAGGAATTGGAAAAGCGAATTGAGTCCTACTATGATGGGGAAAATCTTTTTCGTTCCATCAAGATTCATGGCGAATTTTCACAAATGCACGTGCGGATGATTCCTAAATCCACACCTGATACCAAGTTTGCTGATGTCGCGACTCACCAACCTGAATATAGCCGTGAAAATGTATCGGGAACCATTGTTGGATTTTGGACACCGGAGATTTTCCATGGAGTGAGTGTTGCAGGCTACCATTTGCATTTTATCTCAGATGACTTGACCTTTGGTGGGCATGTGATGGACTTTGTTATCAAAGAAGGAATGATCGAGGTTGGGGCAGTCGACCAGTTGGACCAACGTTTTCCAGTCCAAGATCGCCAGTATTTATTTGCCAAATTTAACGTTGACGAGATGAAGAAAGATATTGATAAGTCAGAATAGGAGAAAAAGATGACAGTACATATTATCCTTACCATGATCGCTTTGGTTCTCATTCTAGTAAGTGGGACTTGGTATGCCAAAAAACGGTTTAAAATCTCTCTTGCAGTGATGGGCTTGGGGGCAATCGCATTTTTTGTTTCTTCTCAAGTGTTAGAGAAGATGGTTCACCTTCTGATACTCCATCCGCAAAAAGATGGAACCATTCCGCTTATGCAGGAGCAGCCTTTCTTATACGTCCTTTATGGGATCGCTATGGCAGCCCTTTTTGAAGAGACGGCTCGTCTTATCTTTTTTAAATGGTTGGAGAAAAAGAGAAAGCTAGAAGATCGAGATGCTTTGGCTTATGGCTTGGGACATGGAGGTTTGGAGTTGCTCTATCTTGGGATGGGAAGCTTGATCGGTTTGTTGATCCTCTTTTCATTCATCCAGTCTTCAAATACTGATGTAGCCAATCTCCTTCCAAAGACGACACTCGAAATGGTTCAGTCTCTTTCTGTATGGCAGGTTTATTTACTAGGAGTTGAGCGTGTATTGGCTCTAGTTCTCCAAATCGGTCTTTCCATCTGGGTTTACCAAAGTGTTAGCCAAAAGAAATGGCTCTATCTCTTTGTTGCCTATGGATTACATGCCTTGTTTGACTTAGCTCCAGCCTTATCTCAAGTGGGATGGATTGCAAATCCGCTTCTAGTTGAGTTTATTCTTCTCGTAGAGCTTCTAGTCTTTATCTGGCTGACCAAATCTACATTTTGGAAAAAATCATAAAAAGAGGGGTGACCTCTTTTTATTGTTCTCTCTTAACTCTGTTTTTGTCTATTTCTTACTATTTACCACCCGTTGTATTATCTGGAAGACAAGCCTATCTTTCTGTTTAACACCTATTTACCAAGGGACAGCCAGCTTTTCAAGAAATGAAAAACTTGTTTGATAAAATCTTCAATTAAGCCTAGGAGATGCTGTTATCAAGCAAGTCCACATCAACTTTATATATGCTCGAAAAAAATTTAAAAAATTTTTCATTTTCCTCTTGACATGGAACGCGTTCCAGAATGTACAATGGTATCAAAGGTTGGGAATGCGCATTTAAACCGACCTATCACACGCTAGCGGACAAAGAAGAAAAGAGGACAACATTATGACCATCAAACGTATTTTTTCAGATATGGACGGCACCCTTCTCAATTCTGAGGGCCGCGTTTCTAGCGAGAATAGCAAGGCTATCCGCGATGCTCAGATTCCGCTGACTCTGGTTTCTGCTCGAGCTCCAATGGAAATGAGAGAGGCTATCGAAGCACTTCAGCTGACTGGACCTCAAGTAGGTTTTAACGGTGGTTTGATTTATCAGATTGTGGATGGAAAGGTCAAGCCCCTTCATATAGATATTCTCCCTAGAAAGACAGCACAAACTATCTTACAGGCAGTGCGCCAGCATTTTCCACAAATTAGCGTCAGCTATTATGATATGACGAACTGGTATTGTGATAGAATAGATGAAGGGATTCGTCTAGAGTTCAACATCACGCGCCAGGCACCAACACTTACGAACGAGGCTGATTTTCTAGCAGCTAAGGACAATACCTTCAAGATAATGATGATTGCCCTAGATAATGACGAACTATTAGCACTGGAAAAATACTTGCAAGCCCTAGACTTGGGTGAGGTCAGCATTCTCCGATCTGGCCAATATCATCTAGAAATTACCAGCAAAACTGCTAAAAAATCAAAAGGTATTGCTTATATTCTCAAAAAAGAAGGTTTAGATAAGAGCCAGATCGCTGCCTTTGGTGATGGGCACAACGATATCCCAATGTTTGAGATGGTGGGCTATCCAATTGTAATGGGCAATGCCTTTCCTGACATCAAAGAGCTGGATTATAAGGTAACACGCAGCAATGATGAACATGGTGTCGGCTACGGCATCCGTAAATATCTCAAAAAAATCCACTAATCACGTGTTCGGAGGATGTCAATCCTCTTATAGAAAGCAAACAATGACAAATATTCGAAAAATTGCCAAACTGAGTGGCTACTCAGTTTCTAGCGTGTCACGCGTCATCAACAACCATCCTCATGTATCCGAGGAGGCTCGTCAGAAAATCCTGCAAGTCATGGAGGAACTGGACTACCGCCCCAACATTCTAGCTCAGGAGTTAAGTTCAGGTTCGACTCGTCGGGTCGGTGTAGTTATTCCCAACATGACCCTGCCCCCTTATTTTAGTCAGTTACTGAACGGGCTTTTGGACGCTGCTATGGATCATAACTATACCTTGCTCATTCTACCTTCTCGTTATGATATAGACTTGGAAAAATATTATCTGGAGCAGCTTCGAGGAAGGGCCTTTGACAGTCTTATTTTCACCTCTCGCAGTGTAGACTTAGAAACCATTGCTTCCTACGCTAAGTATGGCAATATTGTCTGCTGTGAAGAAGTGCAGGACCCCAATCTGAGTAGCGTTTATGTGAGCCGCACCCATGCTTGCAAGACAGCCTTTAATTGGATTAAAGACCAGGGAAAAAGTAGAATTGCTCTGCTATTTACCCGAAAAGACCTAAAAAGTTCCACCTACCGTCTTACTATGGAAGCCTACAAGGAAGTTTTTGGTGAAAAAAAGGAACCTCTGATTTTGGATGGCATTTCCACGGGAGAGGATGCTTATGAGCAAGGGGATAGCCTACTAGAGCAAGATTTAGACTGTATTTTCAGCAACGGAGATGATGTAGCAACTGGTGTGGTTCGCTATTATCAGGAGAAAAATCTTGCATTACCTTTGCTGATTGGCCAAGAAAAGCAACTGACAGGAGAGGTACTGGGGATTCCTACCATTGATAATAAATCCTACCAACTCGGTCAGGAAAGCTTCAAGCAAGCTCTCTCTGACGAAAAACGGACCATTATCCTTCAATCGGAGTTTATCATACGATGATAAAATAGGCTCAAGCGACAATAGTCACTTGAGACCTATTTTTCTTCTATACAGCATCCGTAAACAAACTATGATGCAGATGCTTAGGCAGACAATCAAGACCAGACGATACGGATCCAGCCCTGAGATGGAACTAGCTAGGTGCACCAAGTTACCAGAGAGATAAAAGACAAGTACACTAACAAGATAGGCAATCCCCTGATAAATATTCCAAATTGTAAAGGGGCTAGGACTTGCTGCCTGGTGTTTGACTAGAGAAATGTAGAGTCCCCATAGAGCTCCCACAGCCCCATTTAATAACCCCCAACCTATGCTCCAAAAGATTGTATAGGATGCAGCATCGTGGGGAAGAAAGAAGATCAAAAGAATCTCGCATCCCGTTACCAACAGTAAGATTGTGAAAAACAGAGAACGTCTTTTTTCAAAACAAGGACCTGCAAGAGCAAAGGCTAGGACGTTCCCCAGCAAACTCATACTCGAATATAGAGACACGAGGTTGGCGGATAGGTGCAATACCTGTACCATATAGAGGACATTCATCGTTAAGGTTACATATAAAATCAAACTATCCAAAAGTAGGATACGGACATGGTGCCAGAGCTGTTTTTTCAAAACCTGCCAGTCCATCTGCCTTGTTACTTGATGATTTTGAAACAAGCTATAGTCTGTTTGTAACTGTTTCAAAAGGATAAACTGCATGAACAGACTAGCAAGGGCAATCACCAGTAACCAACGATAATGAAGTGCAGTCAGTTCTTTTCCGATGAAAAAGGAAATAAGAAGGGTATAAAAGCTCGTGACTAGCTGAAACAAACCTAGGTAACTGAGAAATTTTGCGCGAACTTTCTCTTCTGTTAATAATAATATTAAGGGGTTCCAAGCCAGACCAAAGCCCAACTCCACGGCTATCTGATATAGAACCAGAAAAAGAGCATAGATAGAAAAAGTCACACTTTCGTAGGGAATCACTACTAATATCCCTAGCAAACACAGCTTAGACAGTATACTCCACCGCATCAGGTCAAGGAGATTTTTCCTCCGCATCAGATGAGACAAGGGAATGCGGACAAGGGCTATAATTGGTAGCATTGTGATAAGCCAGCTATTTTGCAAATCACTAAAACTTAAAATCTGACTCATAAAAAGAATCATGAAGTCACCTGTGATGGTGATGGAAACAATTTGATTACTGAGGTTGAGCCCTACTATACTAGATTGATACGACTTTTTCATTTGTTTTCCTTTCTTGGCCCATTATAAACCAATGCTTATCGCTTTTCTAGGAGTTCATGATGAAGAAATATGCACTTATGTTGCAAGGAGAAAGCATTTATGAAACTATGGCACTATTTTAAAGAAACATCTAAGGAATTTTACCTTGAAGAATGTGGGATTGATGATTATTCTAGCTTTCCGTTTTATGACTATACTGTTTTTCAGGATTTTGTCATCCACTGGATTTGTGAAGGCAAAGGCTACCTGCAAGTTGATGGGCAGACCTATTCTTTGGAGAAAAATGATGGTTTTATCCTAAGAAAAGGCCAAAAAGTACGCTATTGGGCAAATCCAGAAGATCCTTGGACCACCTACTGGCTGGGATTCTCTGGAGACAAATTAAGCGACTATCTCCAAAACACACAAGTTTTTTATGAGTCTGTTTGCCATTTCGATAGTTATTTTAAAAGCAGGGAAATCATTCAGGACATCTGTCACAAAACTGCAGAAAATAGGCAAAAAGAAAGCTGGTACCAGATGCAAATTTATACCTTCCTTTACTACTTGCAGGAAGAATTTCCAGCAGAAATACCGCTGAATGTCGCTCAACTCCCTGTTGAAAAAGCTGCACAGATTTTACTACAACACTACCAACAAGATATCTCTATTCAAAACTTGGCATCCCAGGTCGGACTCAGTCGTAGTACTTTGTTTCGTCAGTTTAAGAAACTTTACCATAAATCTCCTCAGCAATTTCTCCTTGAAACACGCCTGCTAAAGGCAAGAACACTCTTAACTGACACCAATCTATCTATAAAAGAAATTACCTTGGAAGTCGGCTATCAGGACCAACTAGTCTTTTCAAAAGCCTTTAAGAACTTTTTCTCTGTGAGTCCTAAATTTTACCGCCAAAGCTGGAAAAAGTCCCCGCTTGATTAGCATCCATCTCAGCATTTGCTTTAGAAGGGTCTTATTGATTGCTTCAAGTGTAGATAGATTCAATATAAAAAAATTTTGAAAACAGCATCCTGAAAGTTAGATATCATTCATCTAACTCTTGGGCTGTTTTTCTATAGTCCCCATTCACGTCAACATCTGTATCCATCATTTGAAAAACAAGAGTTGAATTATCAATAGTCATTTTGAGGTCGTCAAATGTCTCTAAAAATGGTATAATGGAATGAATTTTGAAAAAGGAAGAGTGACATGTCAGTAAAAGAAAAAATGCTTGAAATCCTAGAAGGAATCGATATTCGTTTTAAGGAACCTTTGAAGACCTATACCTATACCAAGGTTGGAGGTCGAGCAGATTATCTAGTTTTGCCACGCAATCGCTATGAGATGGCCCGTGTCGTCCAATTTGCCAATCAAGAGAATATTCCTTGGATGGTGCTAGGAAATGCCAGCAATATCATCGTGCGTGAAGGTGGAATCCGTGGTTTTGTCATCTTATGCGATAAGCTTAATAACGTTTCAGTTGATGGTTACACTATTGAAGCAGAAGCTGGAGCGAACTTGATCGAAACGACACGTATTGCTCTCCGTCATAGTTTGACTGGTTTTGAGTTTGCTTGTGGGATTCCTGGAAGCATCGGTGGAGCTGTCTTTATGAATGCGGGTGCCTATGGAGGAGAGATTGCTCATATCTTGCAGTCTTGTCAAATTTTGACCAAGGAAGGGGAAATCGAGACCTTATCTGCCAAGGATTTGGCTTTTGGTTACCGCCATTCAGCTATTCAGGATTCTGGAGCTGTTGTTTTGTCAGCTAAATTTGCCCTAGCTCCAGGGAATCATCAGGTTATCAAGCAAGAAATGGACCGCTTGACGCACCTACGTGAACTCAAACAACCTCTAGAATACCCATCATGTGGGTCAGTCTTTAAGCGTCCAGTTGGGCATTTTGCAGGACAGTTGATTTCAGAGGCTGGCTTGAAAGGCTATCGTATCGGTGGTGTGGAAGTATCTGAAAAGCACGCTGGTTTCATGATCAATGTTGCTGACGGAACGGCCAAAGACTATGAAGACTTGATCCAATCTGTTATCGAAAAAGTCAAGGAACACTCAGGTGTCACTCTTGAAAGAGAAGTCCGAATCTTGGGTGAGAAGGAATAAGGTTGGGGTAGAAAAGTTGCTACTATAACCATTGTAAAGGGGGTGAAAGCCTATCGTGAGTGAAGATGTATGTAGGCAGTTTAATCTCCTACACGAGGTGGTAGCGGCCTGACAGAGCCCTGATCTGTTAATTTATGAAAAAGAAGGAATTTATGACAATTGAAAAAACCAATTATTGAATTCAAAAACGTCTCTAAAGTTTTTGAAGACAGCAACACCAAGGTTCTCAAAGACATCAACTTTGAGTTGGAAGAAGGGAAATTTTACACTCTTTTGGGCGCATCTGGTTCAGGAAAATCAACCATTCTAAATATCATTGCAGGTTTACTGGATGCGACGACAGGGGATATTTTACTGGATGGGGTGCGGATCAACGATATCCCAACCAACAAACGAGATGTTCATACAGTCTTCCAATCCTATGCCTTGTTTCCACATATGAATGTGTTTGAAAATGTTGCCTTTCCACTCCGCTTGCGTAAGGTCGATAAGAAAGAAATCGAAAAACGTGTGCTAGAAGTTCTCAAAATGGTACAGTTGGAAGGTTTCGAGAAACGTTCCATTCGTAAGCTTTCGGGAGGACAACGTCAACGTGTGGCGATTGCGCGTGCGATTATCAACCAACCACGTGTGGTCCTCTTGGATGAACCTCTGTCAGCCCTTGACCTGAAGTTGCGAACCGACATGCAGTACGAATTGCGTGAATTGCAACAACGATTGGGTATTACCTTTGTTTTCGTTACCCACGATCAGGAAGAAGCCCTTGCTATGAGTGACTGGATTTTCGTTATGAATGATGGCGAGATTGTCCAGTCTGGAACACCAGTGGACATCTATGATGAGCCAATCAACCACTTTGTTGCCACCTTTATCGGTGAGTCCAACATCTTGCCAGGAACCATGATTGAGGACTACTTGGTCGAGTTTAACGGCAAACGCTTTGAAGCGGTCGATGGTGGGATGAAGCCAAATGAGCCTGTCGAGATTGTCATTCGTCCAGAGGACTTGCGCATTACCCTTCCTGAAGAAGGCAAGCTCCAAGTTAAAGTTGATACCCAGCTTTTCCGTGGGGTTCACTATGAGATCATCGCCTATGACGAACTCGGAAACGAATGGATGATTCACTCGACTCGTAAGGCCATCGTTGGCGAGGAAATCGGTCTGGACTTTGAACCAGAAGATATCCACATCATGCGTCTCAACGAAACCGAAGAAGAGTTCGATGCTCGTATCGAAGAATACGTAGAAATCGAAGAGCAAGAAGCAGGTTTGATTAACGCGATCGAGGAGGAAAGAGATGAAGAAAACAACCTCTAAACTCTTTGTAGTGCCCTACATGCTTTGGATTGCCCTCTTTGTCCTCGCACCCTTAGTCTTGATTTTCGGTCAATCCTTTTTCAACATTGAAGGGCAGTTTAGTTTAGAAAACTATAAATCCTACTTTGCGTCACAAAACTTGACCTATCTTAAAATGAGCTTCAACTCTGTGCTTTATGCAGGGATTGTCACCTTGGTAACACTGCTCATCAGCTATCCAACAGCCCTCTTTTTGACTCGTCTCAAGCACCGTCAACTCTGGCTTATGCTGATTATCTTGCCAACCTGGATCAATCTGCTCCTTAAGGCCTATGCCTTTATCGGGATTTTTGGTCAAAATGGCTCTATTAATCAATTTTTGGAATTTATCGGAATCGGTTCGCAACAGTTGCTCTTTACCGATTTCTCCTTTATCTTTGTCGCAAGCTACATCGAGCTTCCCTTTATGATTTTACCGATTTTCAATGTCTTGGATGACATGGATAACAATCTCATCAATGCCAGCTACGACCTCGGTGCGACCAAGTGGGAAACGTTCCGTCATGTTATCTTTCCTCTATCAATGAATGGAGTGAGAAGTGGGGTTCAGTCTGTCTTTATCCCCAGCTTGAGTCTCTTCATGCTGACACGTTTGATTGGTGGGAACCGCGTTATCACGCTGGGAACGGCTATTGAGCAGAACTTCCTGACCAATGACAACTACGGTATGGGTTCTACCATCGGTGTGATCCTCATCCTGACCATGTTCATCACCATGTGGGTGACCAAGGAAAGGAGAGAACGATGAAAAAATTTGCCAATCTCTACCTAGCCTTTGTCTTTATCATCCTTTATTTGCCGATTTTTTACCTGATTGGTTACGCCTTTAACGCAGGGGATGATATGAACAGCTTTACAGGATTTAGTCTGAGCCATTTTAAAACCATGTTTGGTGATGGTCGCCTCATGTTGATCCTCACCCAGACATTTTTCTTGGCCTTTCTATCAGCCTTGATTGCGACCATTATCGGGACTTTCGGTGCTATCTATATCTACCAGTCTCGTAAGAAATACCAAGAAGCCTTTTTATCACTCAATAATATCCTCATGGTTGCGCCTGACGTTATGATTGGTGCCAGCTTCTTGATTCTCTTTACCCAGCTTAAGTTTTCACTTGGCTTTTTGACTGTTCTATCTAGTCACGTGGCCTTTTCCATCCCTATCGTGGTCTTGATGGTCTTGCCTCGTCTTAAGGAGATGAATGATGACATGATTCATGCGGCCTATGACTTGGGTGCCAGCCAGTTTCAGATGTTTAAGGAAATCATGCTACCGTACCTGACACCGTCTATCATTGCAGGTTATTTCATGGCCTTCACCTATTCGCTGGATGACTTTGCCGTGACCTTCTTTGTAACAGGAAATGGCTTTTCTACCCTATCCGTTGAGATCTACTCTCGTGCTCGTAAGGGAATTTCGCTAGAAATCAATGCCCTGTCTGCCCTTGTCTTTCTCTTTAGTATTATCCTAGTGGTTGGATATTACTTTATTTCACGTGAGAAGGAGGAGCAAGCATGAAAAAACTCTATTCATTTTTAGCAGGAATTGCAGCAATTATCCTTGTCTTGTGGGGAATTGCGACTCATCTAGACAGTAAAATCAATAGCCGAGACAGTCAAAAACTGGTTATTTACAACTGGGGGGACTATATCGATCCAGACCTCTTGGAGAAATTTACAGAAGAAACAGGAATCCAAGTACAGTATGAGACCTTTGATTCTAACGAAGCCATGTATACCAAAATCAAGCAGGGTGGAACGACCTATGATATTGCCATCCCAAGTGAATACATGATCAACAAGATGAAGGACGAAGACCTCTTAGTTCCGCTTGATTATTCAAAAATTGAAGGAATCGAAAATATCGGACCTGAGTTCCTCAACCAGTCATTTGACCCGGGCAACAAATTCTCCATCCCGTACTTCTGGGGAACCTTGGGAATTGTTTACAATGAAACCATGGTAGAGGAGGCACCTGAGCATTGGGATGACCTCTGGAAACCAGAATACAAGGATTCCATCATGCTCTTTGATGGGGCGCGTGAGGTGCTGGGACTCGGGCTTAACTCACTCGGTTACAGTCTCAACTCCAAGGATCCTCAGCAGCTGGAAGAGACAGTGGATAAGCTCTACAAACTGACTCCAAATATCAAGGCCATTGTGGCGGACGAGATGAAGGGTTACATGATTCAGAACAACGCTGCTATCGGTGTGACTTTCTCTGGGGAAGCTAGGCAGATGTTGGAGAAAAATCCTAACCTCAAGTATGTCGTTCCGACTGAGGCCAGCAATCTCTGGTTTGATAACATGGTCATTCCAAAAACTGTGAAAAACCAAGATGCAGCCTATGCCTTTATCAATTTTATGTTGAAACCCGAAAATGCTCTGAAAAATGCGGAGTATGTGGGCTACTCAACACCAAACCTACCAGCCAAGGAAATGCTCCCAGAGGAGACTCGTGAGGACAAATCCTTCTATCCAGACGCTGATACCATGAAACACCTAGAAGTTTATGAGAAATTTGACCATAAATGGACAGGAAAATACAGCGACCTCTTCCTCCAGTTTAAAATGTATCGGAAGTAGGAGTTAGCAGTTATGAAACGAATCAGTTAAGCTGGTTCGTTTTTTGTATTAAAAAAAATTTATATTTGGGCTTGACAAAAGGAATTTTAATGATAAAATGGTATCCTTTATACATTTAGGAGGTATCTATGAGATGAGTGATTTATTTGTTCAAAAGTCTAACCATTTCCTGTGTCTTAACAATCATAAGATTATCGTAAAAAATGGTCAAGGTCAGATTGTTAAAGAAATTTCTATTCACTTAGTAGAGAACCTTTTGATTTTTGGTCAAGCACAGGTAACTACACAGTTACTTAGGGTTCTAGCTAAGAAAAATGTCAATGTCTATTATTTTACTGGGGAGGGGAGAAGGATTTTTATCCAGGCCATGAGAGAGCGCATGTTGGAAATCCATCAGTATGTCGAAGTCGACAAAAAACGCTATACTTTTTTCTATATGGCAGATATGCAAATTAAGGGATTGATTCGAGCTTTTGAGAGTCTAAAACCCGAACTTTATGTTACAGGCTATACAGGAGAATAATCATGGGACTTTATTTTAATCTTTCAGCAGAAGAGAAGGAGTTTGCTAAGAAAAAGTCTTTCTTTTGTATTATCATATATGACATTGTTAGTAATAAGAGGCGTCTGAAACTCGCAAAGTTACTAGAGGGATTTGGTATCCGAGTCCAACGATCCTGCTTTGAGATTGACCTAGAAAAGTCCAACTATCGTAGCTTGCTGAGTGAGTTACAAGCATTCTATGATGCTGACCAGTTAGACAATATCATTGTTTACGTTGGAAATCGAGAAGAAACCTTGCGCTTAAACACAGATGAAGTCGAGATAGAAAAGGAGGATTGTTTGTTCTTTTGAGATGAAAACTCTTACAAAATATGGTATACTAATAGTAGTTTCCAATAGGTTATATCTAGTGCTTGTTATAGGTTTACATACAAGATATGGGGTATAGATACCTATCTACCTCGATAGGGGCCGGAAACGTTAACGTATAAGTTTTGAAGTGTTAACAACCCATTTTGTATAGATACCTATCTACCTCGAGAGGGGCCGGAAACTGGATAAAGTTCATGATTGTACGTTGGTCATCGTATAGATACCTATCTACCTCGAGAGGGGCCGGAAACTGGATAATGTTCATGATTGTACGTTGGTCATCGTATCGATACCTATCTACCTCGAGAGGGGCCGGAAACTGGATAATGTTCATGATTGTACGTTGGTCATCGTATAGATACCTATCTACCTCGAGAGGGGCCGGAAACAAGTTGCCAGCAACAATTGCGTTATTTGTAAATTGTGTATATCAACCTCGAGAGTGGCCGGAAACTAAGCAGAACCTTTAGCAATCTTATCTCCAGCCTTAACCAGTATAGATACCTATCTACCTCGGGAGGGGCCGGAAACTCGACCACACGAGTTTCTGTTACAAAATCAGAAACTGTTTAAATATACCTATCTACCTCGCGAGGGGCCGGAAACGCCATGTACCCTTTCTCATCGAACCAGTACCATTTTTATAGCTCCCTATCTACCTCGAGAGGGGGCGAAAACGCAACTACGTTGTTTTCAACAACTTCTACTGCTGCTACTGCGTATAAGAACCTATCTACCTCGAGAGGGGGCGGAAACTCTAGTTCCATCGCAGTTACTATATAGAGGGCTTCGAGTATAGATACCTATCTACCCCGCGAGGGGCCGGGAACACAGGGTCTGTTTTGACAGGTTTCACAGTTGTTTTTAGTATAGATACCTATTTACCTCGAGAGGGGACGGAAACAAATTTTTTCTGTTTTTTCTGTCATAATAAACCTTCTTATATAGTTACCTATCTACCTCGCGAGGGGCCGGAAACTTATCTTCTGAAAGAGAGTTGTTTGAAGACCCATTTGCAAAGGTATAGCTACCTATCTACCTCGAGAGGGGACGGAAACTGGCCTTGTCCTTGATCTGGCGTTGGTGCGTATAGATACCTATCTACCTCGAGAGGGGCCGGAAACTGTCCTTGTCCTTGATCTGGCGTTGGTGCGTATAGATACCTATCTACCTCGAGAGGGGACGGAAACTGTCCTTGTCCTTGATCTGGCGTTGGTGCGTATAGATACCTATCTACCTCGAGAGGGGCCGGAAACCCTCTTTTTATAACCCTTCCTAACTGAACTTCTTTCGTATAAGAACCTATCCACCTCGCGAGGGGCCGGAAACAAATACCGCTTCTCTTTCTCGACCTCGTAACCGTCAAGTATAGCTACCTATCTACCTCGAGAGGGGACGGAAACTGTCCTTGTCCTTGATCTGGCGTTGGTGCGTATAGATACCTATCTACCTCGAGAGGGGCCGGAAACCCTCTTTTTATAACCCTTCCTAACTGAACTTCTTTCGTATAAGAACCTATCCACCTCGCGAGGGGCCGGAAACAAATACCGCTTCTCTTTCTCGACCTCGTAACCGTCAAGTATAGCTACCTATCTACCTCGAGAGGGGCCGGAAACCTGATGCCCCACTTAGCAAGATATGGATAAGGGTCAGTATAGCTACCTATCTACCTCGAGAGGGGACGGAAACGGTAGATCAACTACTGGTGCAGGGATCACCGGTTTTTCAACTAGTATAGTTACCTATCAACCTCGAGAGGGGCCGGAAACCTGATGCCCCACTTAGCAAGATATGGATAAGGGTCAGTATAGCTACCTATCTACCTCGATAGGGGCCGGAAACACGTACAGGTCAATTCCCTTGTCGGACTCCCAAACAACTTGGTATAGATACCTATCTACCTCGAGAGGGGACGGAAACCCTGAGCCCATCGCATTTTGGCAATTTACTTGTTGAAGGTATAGTTACCTATCTACCTCGAGAGGGGCCGGAAACTATTCCAGTGGTAAATCCCCTGCTTGAACATCTTCGTATAGATACCTATCTACCTCGAGAGGGGCCGGAACCTTC